>JAAYZJ010000278.1 GCA_012514915.1 Lentisphaerota bacterium
CGATTGGGCGCCCGATCCCGCCTGGAGCGCCTTGAGGGCGGCCTGCGCCTCGACATCGTCGCGCGCCAGTTCCTCGAGCTTGGCCAGCAGCGCCCGCGCCACATCGGCCTGCGCCTGCATCAGCCGCCCGACGATCGCCTCGAGTCCCGCGGCCGCGGCCTGCTGCGCCGCGGCGGCGCCGGGCCAATCGGCGGCGCGGATACGCGCCACCGCCTGCGCCTGCCCGGACTTGACCGGATCGGCCAGCAGGGCCGTCGCCGCCTCGCCGTACGCGGTGGCCAGCGGGGCTCCCACGGTCTCGACGCGGTGCGCGAGGCGACGGAAGGCGGTCGAGGCGAGCCCAGTCAACTGGCCGGCCTTGTCCTGGCGGCGCGCGCAGCCTTGACGCACGCGAGGCGTGAGGGCCTCGGCAGGGAGGCCGGCATAGCGCAGCGAGACTTCGCCCAGCTTGGCCTGCCGTGCCGCCACCATCTGTGTGAACGGCACCATGTGTTCGAGTTCCCAGCCCTCGCGGAACACGACGAAATTCCGGTGGATTTCCTGGAAGCTGCGCTGCGCGCGCTCGAGGGTCAGCCGCGATTCGGTCAGTGCCGCAAGCTTCTGCCTGGGATCCTCGCGGGTCGGGACGCTCTCGACGGCCTTGACACCGCGGACGAGCTCGGTATCGGCGAGCAGGCCAACCGACACTTTCATGCCGCCGGCGCTTTCCGGCATGTCCAGCGCGATCATCGCCGCCCGGCTGCGCATGGCGGCCTGCTCGGTTGCCAGTTGCTTGATTTCGCGGGCCAAGGCCTCCAGCGTGTCGTGGTCGTCCAGCCGCCCCATCACGCCCGCATCGAGCCGGCGCGCCAGCTTGCCGACGGCCTCGGCGCACTCCTGGGATTGGCGCACGATCACGTCCAGCCCCTGCTCCGCCGCCAGGATCTTCTCGTATTCGATCTGCAGGCGCGCGTCCTCGCCGCCGATGCTCAGGGCGAGGACCGGGCCGCCGCTCCAGTCGTTCAGGCGCTGCGGGTGACGATCCCGCCCGCGCGGCTGCAGTTCGACGACATCGCCCTCGGCGGCTCCGGTCGCGGCGATGGCCAGCACCCAGTCGGTGCTGAAATCGGCCTGCCCCACGGCGACCGGCCACGTCTTGAGCGGCTCCCAGGGCGAATCGGAAGCCTGGCGCAGGCGCCCGAACAGACCGACCTCGGCCAGTCCGAAATCGTCGCGCGCCGTGAGCGTGATCGATTGGACGGCGTCTTCGGCAAGCACGTCGCCGTCGGCCAGGCCAAGCACGTGTACGTCGGGCGGCAGATCCTCGACGACCGTCAGCGCGTAGGCACGGCTGACGACGGGGGCGCGTCCCTTCTCCACCATCTCGACCTGGTAGCGGCGCGAGGCGTCAAACACGAGCGAACCGGTGAACTCGTCCGGGGCCACCCGTTCGAGGGGTAACCGTGCCAGGGCGGCCCCGTTGGTCGCGGTGGCGGCGCGGAACAGCAGGCTGAGCGCCTCGAGCGGCCGATCGGCGGTCACCCGTAACTGCACCTCGGTCCCGACGACGGCCTCGAGATCGCCGCTGGTGCCGTCCTGCGAACGGGGTGCGAGCCCGGTGTAGCCGGGGTAGCGGAAGTTCGCGCGGACACGCTTGATGCCCGTGGGAACCGGGACGCTGATCGTGTAAAACGGCGAGACGAAATCGCCGCCGCGCACGGCATAGGTGCGCGAGACGCGGATGTCGCGCAGCGTGTGCCGCACGCGGGACGCGCCGGGCGGCACCCGGATATCCTCGCTCATGCGGATGCCCTCTTCGCGGGTGATCAGCAGCAGCCGCGGGGGAATCTCGCCCTCGATGGTGATCGCGAGTTCGACATCGCTCCCACGCTCGATCTCGACATTCCCCGGCGCGACGCGGAGCCGCGTGCGGTAGGCCGGGTCGCTCGCGGCGAAGGGGAGCAGAATGCGCGTGGCGGCCGCGCTGAAATGCGCGGGCTGCAGCACGCGGAACGCGATGCCGGCCAGGATCGCGAGTGCCGCGCAACCGATGCGGACGAGGGCCGGGCGGCTGCGGGCAACCTGGTCGACATGGATTTGGCGCAGCCGCGTGTAGTTTTCGCGCACCACGGCGGCCCGCAGGGAAGTGTCGAGACCGCTCCCCTCGGCGGCCAACTGAACCGAGTTGATGATCCGGTTGTCGAGGCCGCCGGGCGTATTGCGTTCCATCGCCAGGGCGACTTGATCGTCGGTGAAATGCGCCTGGCGCCAACTGCGGCGCAACCGCAGCCCCTGCCAGACGATGCCGCCGAAGAAGACGAGACTGGCGAGCCAGCGTCCGGCCACGGAAAAATGGATGATCGCGTCGAAGGCGAACATCAGCCAGAGGTAGGCCAGCGGTGCGGCCACGGCCAGTCCGGCCGCCTCGAGCAGAACCAGGCGCTTCCAGCGCCGGTGGCCGCGCCGGATGGTGCGGCGCAGCGCCGCGATCTCGGCGTTGAGATCGATCGCCGGGGACGCGCGGGTTCCAGTGGCGGCCGGGAGCGTGTCGGGGGGGGCGTTCATCAGATGTAGCCTCGCATCAGCCGGAGCAGCCAGTCGGTGCCGAGAACCAGGGTCAGGGCCAGCAGCAAGACGAGGTTGGACCAGAGATCCACGACCGAGACGCTCCGCTCCATGGGCCGCTCCTGCCGGGCGGCGGCCGGTTGGTCGGCATCGGGCGGGAGGGCCAGTTGACGTCCCCCCGTCGCCGCCGCCAGTCGGACCAGAGCCAGCTCGTCGACCGCTTCATCGGCGCCTTCCGGCGGCCGGGGCACCACTTCGATCTGCGTCGCAGCGCTGCCGAGGACGTCGCCGCCGCCATGCACGTCGGCGAGAATCTCGTAGACTCCCGGCTCATCGGCCACGAACACGGTCTGGTAGCGGCTGGGATCGTCGGGTTGCGGGGTAAAGGCGAGAGGCAGATCGCGTCCCGCGCCGGCGTGGACACGTCCGGCGAGCTGCACCTGGCGCTGCGGGATGCTGCCGTCCAGGCGCGCATGCACGACCACGTCGCGCCCCTGCTCGACGCGCGTCCGGTCGGGATGCAGCCAGATGTCGATGCCCGTCCCCACCCGTTCGGGACGGATCGCGCGCAGCGCCTGCTGCCAGAAGACGGTGAAGGGCGTGTTGCCGTCGCCGTCCATCGTGCCGAGCATCTGCCATTTCCAGAGCGTGTCCGTCGCGACGAAGAGCACCTGTCCGCGTCCCACGGTGTGGTGGGCGGCGACGATCAGCGGGCCGAAGGCATTGCGGCGGCCCGTCGATTCGAGCAGGACCGTGGCCGCCGGTTTTTTGCGCAGGGGGGCGTAGATCTGGTCCATGTCGGGCAACTGGCGCCAGCGGGCCAACGAGGTGCGGCCGTCGGGGGCGTAGAAGACGGCCGAGGAGCGGGCTTCATCGCTGATCCTCACCGGCACGGGGCCTTCGACGAGGCCGCCGCCCGGCATGAGTTCGACCGGCAGCAGCGCCGTCAGGTCGGGATAGCGGAGCCAGCTCCCCATGCGGGGGCCGGCCACAACGACCAGCGACTTGCCGCGCTCAGCCACGAAGGTCGACAGGGCGGCGATGAGCGCGGGGGGCAGTTCGTCGGGACGGACATCGCCAAGGATGATCGTGTCGAACCCTTCCAGTTCGGCCAGCGAGCGGGGGAAGCCGGTGAGGTTAACCCGCCGTTTAGGCTCGCCGAACTGAATGAACACGCCCGCGCCGCGCGACAGGAACCCGCTGAAGGCGAAGGCGGGGTCGCCTTCGATCACGCGGCGCAGGAACGGAAACGACCAGCGCCATTCCGGCTCGACCATCAGGATGTCGTGAAATTCCGTCTCGACCCGCACCGTCACCACGCGGCCGGTTTCCGACAGCAGGGGGGCACCGGCCGCCGGGGCATCGGTGTCCAGGCGCAGGGCGTAGCGCCGCACGCCGGCCTGGTCAGGGCGGAACTGCAGCATGAATTGCTGCTCCTCGCGGGGTTGCGTGAAGGTGACCGGCTGCTCGACCAGCGTCTGACCGTCTTCGGACAACACGACGCGCGCCGGCACGCCGGCACAGCCCTGCTGGCGCACGGTGACCTGCATGCGGAGCTCGGAACCCAGCAGAACCCGCGGCGTGTGCTGGACATCGGCGATCGTCATGCGGGAGCTCGCCGGCTGTTCGACCGTCTCCGGGGGGAGCACATCGACTGGTACGCCGAGGCGCGCGGCCACCGCGCGCGCGTCGAGGCGTCCGCGGTCGACGCCATCGCTCAGCAGCAGGAAGCGTGGCTTCAGCCGCCGGGCCCCGGGATCATCGAGCCCCCACTGGTACAGGAGCAGCGCCTCCTCGAAGGCCGCCGCGTAATCGGTTTCGAGGCCATCCGCCTGCAGCCGGGATCGTTCGGCGGCTTCCAGCGGGCGGGCATGCCCGTCGAAGGCGAACCAATGGAGGGTGGCCTCGCGGAGGCCGTGCCGGCGCAGGGAGGGATCGTCGAGGCGTCGCAGCACATTGGCCAGGCGTGTCTCGCCGTTCGGCGTGTCGTCGCGGTTCATGCTGGCCGACGTGTCGACCAGCACCAGGCGGTCGAGACGTGCCGGCCGGTCACGCGACACGCGGATGACGGGGCGCAGCAGCATGAGTAGGATGATGCCCACGGCGGCCACGCGCAAGGCCGTCAGCACCGTCAGCCAGAAGCGCGGCACGTTGCGGTCGCGCAGCCAGCTCGCGCTCCAGCCGACCGCGAGGAGCAGGACCAGCGTCAGGACGACAAGCACGCTCCGTCCGAGAAAGGGATAGTAGTCGAGGCTCACGACGCGCCTCCCGTCGTGGCGCCCGGCGGGGCGGCCGCCTGGGCCTGGTCGCGGAAAAAGCCGCGCTTGGCGATCGTCGAGGCGCTGGTGATGCGGGGATTGGCCCGCGGGCAGAGGTGGCTGGCCAGCAGGGTTTCACAGAAGAACAAGACCACAGCCAACAGGAGGAGCACGCGTTCGAGGCTGTTGCGCAGCGTTCCGCCGGCATAGAGACGCGAGGCGGTCTCGGGAACGACGACCGAGAGGGGGGCCGGCGCCCACCAGGCCTCGAGGACCTCGGCATCCATGGGCATCAGCCGGCTCTGCATCCGCCCGGTCTGCACGATGACGGGCCGCTCGATCGCCTCCCCCGTGCCGGAGGTGTAGCGCAGGGTATGGATGCCGGGCTGGCTCAATGGGGCGCTCTGGACGATGCGGCGGCCGGCGCGCGCCTCCAGCGAGATGTTGACCGGCCGCCCGTCGGGGGCAAGCAACTGCACCGGGCGGTTCTCGTGGAGGTCGGCGAGGACGAAGGTGGCGGCATCGCCCACACCCAGATTGCGGCCGTGCGGCGCGCCACCGAGATGGACCAGCAGGCCATCGACCCAGGGCAGGAACCCGCGCAGGCGGGGAAAATCGCTCCAGGCGTCGTTGGCGGAGGTGTTGAGCACCAGCACGCGTCCCGCCCCGACATCGGCTTCGAGGATGGCGGGGGTGTCGTCGGGAAAGGCCGCCAGGACACGGTCGCGTCCCGTGGCGGTGGCCTCCATCCGGGCGTAGGCGTTGAAATTCACGCGCGCCAGATCACCGTAGACGGGGTCGGCAAACGGCGACAGCAGCGGATGGGACCAGACGACGCCGGCCAGACGCACGCGCGGCTGGCCTTGCCCGGCGGCGACCGTTTCCCCCAGCCGCCGGGGCAGCAGCGAATCCTCGGCGGACGCCGTCTGGAACAGGGCTTGGTTGCAGAAGGCGAAATCGGTGGTGGGGCCGAGGAACAGGGCCAGCCCGGTGCCGGCCTGAACCCGGCGACGCAGCGCCGCCAGCGCGTCGTCGGCGACGGGACGGGGGTCGATCCACAGCACCCAGTCGGCCTGCATGACATCACGTTCCTGCAAGGCCTCGGGGGCGCGGACGTTGACCCGGAACCGCCCCGGGGCGGCCTCGGCCAGCGTGGCGAGGGCCGTGCGGAGATGAAAGGCCGGCTGCAGCTCGCGCACCTGGGTGGTCTCGGCCTCGATCAGCAAAAGCGTCTGCCGGCCACGCGGCGCAAGGTCGACCCAGTAGCGGTCGTCGTCGGGCAGCGCGTCGGAGGGCGACAGCGTCAGCAGGCCGGTGCGGACGCCGGCGGCGTCGTGGACCGGCAGTTCGAACGTCGCCCAGGCGGTGCGCCCCGCCTCCAGCGCGACGTCCTGCTCGGCATCCGGCATGCCCTTGACCCCGGAGAGACGAACGGTTCGCCGGGTGATCTGGGCGTCGTTCGCCTGCACCCGGACGCGCAGCACCTGCGTGCCGGGCGTCAGCCCCTGCAGGTGGTCGGCGCTGGCGATCCAGGCGTTCTGCAGGTCGCTCTCCGCCATCGACAGCACAGTGACCCGCGCGGGAACCGGGGTGTCATTGAGGAAATCGCGGATTTCCGACTGGCGCCAACTCGCATCGAGGTTGGCCGTGAGGAAGAAAAGTTCGATCCGTTCGGGGCGGGGCCTGCCGCGCTGCAGGAGGGGGATCAGGCGCAGCGCCTCGGTGACGGGGCGTTCGCCCGCCTCGGCATTCAACCGGGCGAGGGCGTCGAGGAAGACCGAGGGATCGGGCGTGAGCGGGCCGAGCGCGCGCGCCGTCTCGCCCACGATGCAGACGGACGAGAGATCGCCGGCGGCGGCCTCGGAGAGCAAGTCGACCGCCACGCTCTTGGCGCGGGTCATGGCGTTGATGCCGCGCGCCCCCTCGTACCCCATCGCGCGCCCGGCGTCGATGACCACCACCCGGTGCGCGGCCCCGCCGCCGCCGCGCCGCGCGAGCAGGGGCCGGGCCGCCGCGAGCACGAGCAGCGCCAGCGTCCCCGCGCGCAGCAGAAACAGCAGCAACTGGTGCCATTGCACCCGCTTGGAGAGCCGCTGCTGGCTCTCGCGCAGCCAGCGCAGACTGCTGAACGGCACCACGCGCACCCGCTTGGGCTTGAACAGATGGATCACGACCGGAACGGCCAGGACGGCCAGTCCGAACAGCGCCAGCGGTGAAAGGAAGCTCAACATGTCAACCGTCCGCCGGGCCGGCCTCAGCCCCGCCTTTCGGCCCGGCGCTTCAGGTAGGCCGCCAGCGCCTGGTCATAGGGTTGGTGAATATCGATCGGCACGTAGTCGATGCCCGCCTCGCGAAGCTGCCGGATCCAGAACTCCTGGAGATCCGCCATCTTGCGGCGGTAGTCGTCGCGCACGACCGCCGGGTCGACCTCGAGTTCCTCGCCCGTCTCGAGGTCGCGGAAGAGCGAGGCGCCGTCGAAATCGAAGGTGATCTCCGCCGGATCCTGGATATGGAAGACGACGACATCGTGCTTGTGACTGCGCAGCAGCCGGATCGCCTGGACGGTCGGCTCGGGGTCGTCGATCAGATCACTGACGACCACGATCAGACTGCGCCGCTTCAGGAGGCGCACGGTCTTGCGCAGGCTCCCGGCCAGGTCGACGCCGCCGGCCGGGGGGTTCTGAATCATGACGGTCATGAGCTGGTGCAGGTGGAGGCTGCGGCAGCGGGCCGGCACGAGGACGCCCTGGGGCTCGCCCAGCAGGACGAGGCCGACGGCGTCCTGCTGCTTGAGCATCAGGTAGGCGAGACAGCTCGAGAGGAAGCAGGCGTAGTCCCACTTGGTGAGCCCCTCGGTGCCGAAGGCCATCGAGGCCGAGCGGTCGAGCAGCAGGAAGCAGCGCAGGTTGGTCTCCTCCTCGCTGCGCTTGACGTAGAGGTGGTCGGTGCGCCCGAAGACGAGCCAGTCGATGAACTTGATGTCGTCGCCGGGGACGTACTCGCGGTGATCGGCGAACTCGACGGAAAAGCCGCGGAACGGGCTGCGGTGGAGCCCGGTGAGGAAACCCTCGACCACGCGGCGGGCGATCAGGGGCGTCAGGCCAAACTGGGAGAGGACACGGGGATCGAGGTAGCGCTGGCCGTCGCCCTCAATCGGCTCGGTCCTGACGCGCCCGGCGGCGGGCGGCCGCGCCGCCTCGCGCACCCGGCGGCTAAGCCGGCCGACCAGGCCGCGCCAGCCGCGCGGCCGCGCCGGGACATTTGCCGTGGACAATCGCCGATTCACTACGGGACTCTTTCGCGGATCGCCAAGCGGGCGTCCGGTTTCAGGCGTCGGTGCGCTCCTGAACCTCTTGCAGCAGGCGTTTGATGATGTCGTCGGAGCGGATGCCCTCGGCTTCGGCGACGAAACTCGGGGCCAGGCGGTGGCGCAGCACCGGCAGCGCCAACTGGCGCACGTCGTTGCACGAGACATTGATGCGGCCGTCGAGCGCCGCGCGGCACTTGGCGCACATGATCAGCGCCTGGCTGGCGCGCGGGCCGGCGCCCCACGCGACCTGTTCGCGGATGAAGGCGCGGGGATTGTCTTCGCTCGGCCGTGTGGCCCGCACGAGATCGACGGCGTAGCCGGTGACGTGCCGCGACACGGGAATGGCCCGCACGACCTTCTGGAAGGCCAGCACCGCCTCGCGGTCACAGACCGGCTCGATCGCGGGGATCGCGTTGCTCGTCGTGCGCTCGACGATCTGCTCCTCCTCGGTCGTCGAGGGATAGCCGATGAAGGTGTTCAGCAGGAAGCGGTCCTTCTGCGCCTCGGGCAGCGGGTAGGTGCCTTCCTGGTCGATCGGGTTCTGCGTGGCCAGCACGAAGAAGGGCTGTTCAAGCTGGTAGGTCTTGCCGCCGGCGGTGACTTCCTTCTCCTGCATGGCCTGCAGCAGGGCGGCCTGCGTCTTGGGCGGCGTGCGGTTGATCTCGTCGGCCAGGATGATGTTCGCGAAGATCGGACCGGCCATGAAGACCGTCACGCGGCGGCCGGTGGCGTGGTCCTCCTCGATGACGTTGGTGCCGGTGATGTCGGAGGGCATCAGGTCGGGGGTGAACTGGATACGGTTGAAACCAAGCGACAGCATGCGCGAGAGCGTGTTGATCATCAGCGTCTTGGCCAGCCCCGGCACCCCTTCGAGGAGGTTGTGCCCGCCGGCGAACACGGTGATCAGCAATTCATCCAGCACTTCGCGCTGGCCGACGATCACTTGGCCGAACGCCTCCAGCATCAACTCGCGGCATTCCTTCAGCGTCTGCACCTGTTGCTCGATCGTCTTACTCATGGGCATGTCCGTTCCGTCTCAATCCATCCGCCACTGCCCGCCCGAGGCAACATCGCGCCACGAACGGCAACAAAACTAGTAACGGGTTTGAGCAGGTTCCATGCCACGAAACAAACGACCTTGAGGCTTGCGGCCGGAACATGACAGGACTATTATCACGTCCCGTTCAGGCACAATGTCACTCGCCGCGGTTTGGGTTAGACATCCACGGCGGCGTGTGTCCGCCTGAAACAACGCACCATTCCGGAGCCAACCATGATCTTGTCGAAGCCCTGCCGACCGGTCTTTCTGCTAGCGGGCGTTTTGTGCATTTTTGTCACCCTTGCCCCGGCGCAGGAGATGTCGCAGACGATTCGGTTGGTGCCTGGCTGGAATGCCGTGCATCTGACCATTTCGCCGCGTCAGCCCGCGGACGCACTCTTCCACGAATGGCCGGTGCAAAGTGTGGGCGTCTACGATGCCGCCGCGTTCGCCCGCACCAGGCAGTTCGACGCGACGGGTTCGTCCGAGGGTCTGCCCAGCCGGGCGGTCGGCGTCTGGCACCGCCAGCTTCCGGGCGACTCGGAGGTCTTTGCAATCCCCGCCA
>JAAYZJ010000279.1 GCA_012514915.1 Lentisphaerota bacterium
AGATCACGCTGCCCGAACCGCTGGGCGACGAGTTCGCCGCGATGCCGCCGCACTTCGCCAAGACGCAGGAGGCGAATCCCGATTATTCCATGTACGACGAGCCGGATGGGCACAACTGCCACGGGTTCCATTCGCACCGCGTGGACCGCAAGGCGCTGGCCAGGGATGTCGCGGTCTATTACGGCATGATCAGCCTGATGGACAAGTACATCGGCAGGATTCTCGACAAGCTCGACGAACTCGGGCTGACCGACGACACGCTCGTGGTGTTCTCGACCGACCACGGACACTACTACGGGCACCATGGGCTGGTCGCCAAGGGAGCCTTTCATTACGAGGACGCGATCCGCGTCCCCTTCCTCGCCAGCCTGCCGGGCAGCATCCCCGCCGGGGGCGTCAGCCAGTCGCTGCAAAGCCTGGTCGACCTCGCCCCCACCTTCCTCGACTACGCGGGCATCCCCGTGCCGCGGGCGATGACCGGGGTCAGCCAGCGGCCCACATGGGACGGAGGCGGCCCGTCCCGCGAGCATGTGATCGTCGAGAACCGGCACCAGCCGACGACGATCCATATGAAGACGTGGATCGACGCGCGCTACAAGCTCACGGTCTATTACAACCGTCCCTATGGGGAGCTGTTCGATCTGCAGGCCGATCCGCACGAGCGGGTCAACCTCTGGGATCGGCCGGACTGCCAGGCCTTGCGCGGCGAGTTGCTGCTCAAGTTCCTGCACGCCGAGATGGGCAAGGAGCCCCTCTGGATGCCGCGCGTCTGGGGGGCGTAGGCTAGGCCTGCTGGCGGTCCGCCGCCGCGCAGCCATCACGGGGCGGTCGGCGTCCGGAGGGCATAAAAAACCCCGCCTGGTCGTATGGGCGAAAAGTTCTGGACCCTTTTCTCAAAGTGGGCGCCCCGGCGGTGTTGCGCAATTCCCGTGCGAGACGGGTCTTCGTTTCACACCGCGTTTTGGCTCCCTAGAAAACACGTAGGTCAGAAATGTAGGCCAGTTCGCGATTCAGGCAGGGTCACGTTCTGCTTCACGTCCCGCCGCGCGCGCGGCGGGAATCGGTTGGGTCTCAGCCGGCCCGCACCTCAACACCCAGCGAGGTCTTGACGGATGCCAGGATCGTCTGGCAGGCCGCGTTGACCTCGTCGTCGGTGAGCGTGCGCTCGGCCGAGCGGAATTCGAGGGTGTAGGCCAGACTGCGCCGTCCATCCCCGCTTTCCTTGGGACAGAATATATCAAAGAGCCGGACATCCGTCAATTCCCGCGGCGCCGCCTGCCGGATGGCGGCGACGATTGCGCCGTGCGTCAGGCTCCGCGGTGCCAGCAGTGCCAGATCGCGCCGCACGCCGGGGTAGGCGGGCACGGGGGCCAGGGGTGCCCGCTCGTCCACCCGGGCGATCAGCGGGCCGAGCTCGAGTTCGGCCACGGCCATCGGGAGGTTCACGCGCCAGGCGTGTCGGATCGGGGCGCGCACGAGCCCCATCCGTCCGATCACCGCGCCGTCGAGGGCGATGCCCGCCGCCCAGCCCGGCTCGAACGCGGCGTGTTCGGCGGCGGCAAAGGTGGGCGCGCCGGCATGCAGGCGTGTCAGCAGCGACTCGACGATGCCCTTGAGCCAGAGGAGCGCTTCCTCGCGCCCGACATCGCGGCGCCGGTCGAGCGCATCCCGGCCGAAGGGCCCGCAGAAGCCGATCGACAGGTGCGACGCCTCGACGGGTTCACCCGCGGCGGAGCGGGAGAAGACGCGTCCGATCTCGAACAGGGCGGGGGCCTCAATCTGGCGGGCGTGGTTGCGCCCGAGCGACTGAATGAGCTGCGGCAGCAGGGAATCGCGCATGACCCCGTAGTCGGCGCTGACGGGGTTGGGCAGCACCAGACGCCGGTCGCGGCTGCCGGGGTCGATGGTGTCCAGTTCGCCTGCCGAGAGAAAGCTGTAGTGGAGCGCCTCGCTGAGGCCGAAGCCGGTGAGCGTCTGGCGGATGAGCGCCGCCGCCCGGACCGGCGCATCGTCGGCGCCGGGTACGGCGATCGCTGTCGGCGCCAGGTCGGGCAGTCGGTCGAGTCCGTGCATCCGGGCGATCTCTTCGATCAAGTCGGCTTCGCATTCGAGATCGAGCCGCCAAGAGGGAATCGCAAATGTCGCGCCCTCCTCGCCGGCGGCTGTTGGTGCCAGGCCGAGCGACGTCAGGATGCCGGTCATGACGTCCGCCGTGAGCGGCAGGCCAATGACCTCGCGTGCCCGCTGGAAACGCAGGGTCACCGGGGCCTGCGGCGTCGTCGGCCGGTGATCGACGTCGATAACGCCGGGGGCGACGCGGGCGCCGCCGTACTGCGCCAGCAGCGAGACGGCGCGGCGGCTGGCCCAGTCGGCCAGGCCGGGGTCGACCCCGCGTTCGAAACGGTGCGACGACTCGGAACGGAGGCCGAGCGCCGTCGCGGTGGATTTGATCGACGGCGCCGCGAACAAGGCGCTTTCGACCAGCACGGTGGTCGTGCCGGCGGCGATCTCGCTCTCCGCGCCGCCCATGACGCCGGCGATGGCCACCGGGGCGCGCGCGTCGGCAATCACCAGCATCGACGCGCTCAGCGTGCGTTCAACGCCATCCAGCGTGCGGATCTTCTCGTTTGCCGCCGCCTGCCGGACGATGATCGTGCAGTCGGCCAGCCGGGTATGGTCGAAGGCGTGCAACGGCTGCCCGCATTCGAGCATCACGAAGTTGGTGACATCGACGATCAGGCCGAGGGGGCGGACACCGCACTGCTCGAGCCGGCGTTGCATCCAATCCGGCGACGGTCCGTCCTGCACCTGCGTCAGCACGCGGGCGGTGTAGCGCGGGCAGAGCGCGGGGGCCTCGACGCGGACCGCGGCCAGTTTCTCCACCGGTTCGCCGGCGGTCTCGAAATCGACAGCCGGCCGTTTCAGCGGGCGCCCCAGCAGCGCCGCGAATTCGCGGGCCAGGCCGATGATCGAGAGACAATCGGGGCGGTTCCAGGTGATCTCCAGGTCGAGCACGGTCTCGGGCGGCGGCAGCACCGCACGCAGCGGCGTGCCGGGCACGCAACCCTCGTCCAGAATGATGATGCCGGCATGGTCGTCGGATAGCTTGAGTTCGCGGGCCGAGCAGAGCATCCCCATCGAGCGCTCGCCGCGCAGCTTGGCGGCCTTGATCGTGAAGCCGCCCTCGGGGATGACCGCGCCGACCCGGGCCAGGGCGACCTTGATCCCCGCGCGGCAGTTCGGCGCGCCGCAGACGACCGGCAGCGTTTCGGCGCCGTCGCTCACGGTGCAGACATGCAGGTGGTCCGAGTTGGGGTGGGCCTCGCAGGTCAGGACTTCGCCGACGACAAAGGCGTCGCCGAGCACGGCGCCGACCTCCTCGATCCCCTCGACCTCGACCCCCGAAAAAGTCAACTTGTCGGCCAGTTCCCGGACCGGAATGTCCGCGACATCGACGTATTCATTCAGCCAACTGATGGGTACTTTCATTGTGGAATAGTTTGCACGCGATGCCGGTGGATTGCCAGCAGAAAATGTAATCGGGGTGGCGATCGTGGTGGCGATGACTGCGCAGCGAAAAGCAGCGTATGCTTTCCCTGGTGGGGGGCTTGACTTGGGCTCTCCGGGATGGCAAGATACCGGCGTTCTGCATAATGGTTATTTGTCCTTGGCAATAACATGCATGTAAAAAAGCAGACCCGGACGCCCAAGTGGCAGACGGTCCTCACGGCGGTTCTGGAGCAGATCGACCGCGGCGAGTATGCGCCCGGCGACCGGTTTCTGACGTTGCGCGAGCTGGGCGCCCGCTACTGCGTCAGCGAGGTCACCGCCCAGCGGGTGTTCAGGGAACTGGTCGCCCGCCGGGTCATCGCCACGAGCCGCCGCGCCGGTGCCACGGTCACCGGTGCGGCGCAGACTGCGACCATCTACCTCTGCCTGTGTAACGAGTTGTTCGCGAACCCCGGACGTCTCGATCAGTTTCGCGAGATCGACAGCTTTATGACCGGAGTCCGCCAGGGAGCCGACGGGCGGTTCGCCA
>JAAYZJ010000280.1 GCA_012514915.1 Lentisphaerota bacterium
ATCAACCGGTTGACCGGATGCCGGTCGTCTATTTCGGGTTCTGGCAGGAAACGCTGGAAAAATGGGCGCGTGAGGGACACCTCTCCGCCGACTGTGCGCGCGGATGGGGCGACGGCAACGCGTGCGATCGTGAAGTGGCGCGGCTTCTGGGGTTTGATTTCAATTGGCAGTCCGTTTTCGCCCCGGCCTCTTTCCTGAAACCCACTTTCGCGCCGGAGGTTGTCCGGACGCTGCCCGACGGGACGCAACACATCCGCAACGGCCTGGGCGTGACCGTGATGGTCAAGGAGGGCGCGGGCTCGATTCCCTCCGAAATCGAGCACCTGCTCAAGGATCGCGCGTCGTGGGAAGCGCACTACAAGCCCCGGCTGCAGTGGAATCCGGCGCGCGTCGAGGAGGCTATCGTCCGGGTCGATGGACAGCCGCTTCCGTTCGGCGGTGGCGGCCTCGAGGCGCTGCGCGGGAATCCGCGCGACTGGCCGGTCGCGCTTCATGCCGGCAGCCTGGTTGGGACAATCCGCAACATCGTGGGCGTGGAGAACCTTTGCTACCTGGAAGTGGATGATCCCAGCTTGCTGCACGAGATCGTCGAGACGGTGGCCGAGCTGTGCTACCACTGCGTCGAGCACGCGCTGGAGCGCGGCGGGGCCTTTGACCTCGGGCACTTCTGGGAGGACATTTGCTTCAAGAACGGACCGCTCGTGCGGCCACAGTGGTTCGACGAGCAGGTGGGCCACCACTACCGGCGGATCACCGGTCTCATGAACCGGCATGGGCTCGACATCGTCTCGCTCGATTGCGACGGGCAGATCGACGCGCTGATTCCCACCTGGATCGAGAACGGCGTCAACACGATGTTTCCCATCGAGGTGGGCACCTGGAACGCCTCGATCGAGCCCTGGCGCCGGCAGTACGGACCGCGTCTGCGTGGCGTCGGCGGCATGAACAAGACGGTTTTCGCCCGCGACCGCCGGGCCGTCGATGCTGAGATCGACCGCCTGGCACGTCTTGTCGAACTGGGCGGTTTCATTCCCTGTCCCGATCACCGGATCGCGCCCGACGCCATCTGGGACAATGTCCGCTACTACACGGAGCGCCTGCGCCTGGTGCTCGGGTAGCCCTGGCGCCGCCTGTCTAGCCGCGGTCTAGCCGACGCGCTTTGGTGTCGATTCATCCCTGACTGAACGCTATCATTCCACCCTATGAACGCTGCAACTCCCCAACCGGATCACCCGTTGAATCCCGAACACGAGCGGATGGTCGCCGCGCTGCTGGCGGAAACACGCGCCAACGGAGGGCTGGCCCCCGTCGATCTCGAACGCTTCTGGCACGATCAGAAGCGAGCCATCGAGGCGCCATTCTCGCCGTCGATTCCCCAGGTTCCGCTGGGGGCGATCTGCAGCGCTGAGTGCGTGTACGACGAACTGGGCGTGCCGGAGGATCACTGGCGCTACCAGAACGACGAGGCGTGGCGTCTGCAGTTGAACCGTGCCTACAACGACAAGTCCGAAAAGATCGTCGGCAAGCGGCTGCTGAACGAGCAGCCGGCGGATCCCGCGCGCCAGTATCCGAAATTCAAGCTGCTGCACGACATCTTCGAGGCGAAGAATGTCTGGCACGGCAACTCGTGGTGGCTGCAGGAGGCGGCCACCAACGAGGACGAGCTGAAGGCGCTGCTCGACCGGGTCGATGCGCGGCTCGCCAACCTGAAGGCGTTTGTCCTGCCGCCGGAATGGGAGGCGGAAACGGCGCGCCTCAAGGCCCTCGGCATGCCGCCGCAGCGCTACCGCGCCCAGCGCGGCCCCTGCACGTTCGCGACCAGCCTCTACGGTCCCGAGCGGTTGCTGCTGCTGATGTACGACAACGAGGCGCTGGCCGTCCGCCTGCGCGACACGATCCTCCGGGCGATGCTGGGGCTGGCCCAGGTCCTGGACGACGCGGCCGGCTACGGACCCGGCGAGGAGCCCCGCGGCTTCTATTTCCTCGATGACAACTGCACCTTGTTCAGCCCGCCGCTGTACGAACTCTTCGGCTATCCGATCCTCAAGGCCGTCTTCGAGCGTTTCTCGCCGGGACCGGACGACATGCGCGGGCAGCATTCCGACTCGGCCATGGGACACCTCCTGCCGCTGCTGGGGAAACTGAACCTGACCACGGTCAACTTCGGTCCGACGCTGACGGTGCGCGAAATCCGCGAGCATTGCCCCCGGGCGGTGATCTGCGGCCAGCTTGCGCCGTTCACCTACAGCCGCAACGAGGAAGCGAACATGGTGCGGGAATTCCTGCGCGACTTCGACCAGGCGCGCGACAAGCGCGGTTTGGTTTTCGCCACGGCGGGCTCGGTCAACAACGGCTCGCGGCTCACGGGCATGCGCCTGCTGATGGCGGCGATCCAGCGCTACGGACGCTACGACGCCTAGGCGCGTCGACGGCTTCAGGGGCCGCGGCAGGGACGCGTGGCCGGGGCGGCGGCGGTTGGCGCCAGGACCAGCCGTTCGTGTGGGCGAATACGGGGACGATCCGGCCGCTGCTAGGGATAAGCATGCATCGGCGGGCAACCGGTGGCAAAGTTCGGGCGTGCGGGCGTGCTTCGCGGGCGCATGTATCCCGCTTCGCGGGCGCATCAAAAGTCAGGGCGCGGCGCTTGTCCTGCGTAGCCTTGGCGAAGCAGGATCCCCGGCCGCCGCCGTCGCGGGCTCGCCGAAGCGAGCCCAGCCCCACAGGTGGGGCGACGGCGTCCCCGCCTAGCCGCCGTCGCGGTGCGATTGCTGTTCCCGTGTGCGGCTAGGCGAGACGCCGTCGCCCTACCTTTTGCGGGGCAAGACCCGCCGATGCTGACGATACCGGTGGATCAAACGGTGCGGGCCTGGCTTGCAGGCGTGCGGGAAGCCGTGATTTTGCCCGCCTCTCGATGCGCTGTCATCGCTCCCCCCGGTCGCCAACCGATTACAGCCGATTACTGGGGTGGACTTGGCGGTGTGGCAGTCGCATGACTATTTTCTGGGGATGTACAAACGCCCCGAAATATGGGATGCTTTTTTTTGTGCGCGGTGTGTTGCCGCGCAGAAGACGATGGGGCGTAGGTTGGGGCGTTCGGCGGGCCCATGGTGGGCAGAGGGTCGCTTCAATTGTCAAAACGCCACGGTCGCAAGGCGGTCTGTTCGTCCATACAGGCAGACAAGCCAGTAGGCAGCGACCGGGGGGGGTGCAAGAGCCTCTGGATGACTGGTGGTTCCTAAGCATGGCAGGCTGAATGCGGGAACACGAAAGGGCGGCGGAATGAAAGCTACTGCATTGCACTTGACGCGTGTTGTCTGCGGTTTTGTTTTTGCATTCGGTGCGGGTACCTCCAGGGCGGCGGAGAACGTGCCGCGTTTCGTCGCCAACAGTTACGTGAACCTGTTCGCGCCGGACGCTTTGAAGATTCCCGGCGGAACCCCGTTCACGATCGAGGGGTGGGTCAAGTTCGAAACGGTTCCCGCCACGGCGATGCTCTACAGCAAGGGGAACGAGCGGAAAACCCCCTACACGTACATGTTCGGCCTGACGGGCACGGGCACGAAAATGGCGGCCTACACCGGCACCGGCGGAACCCCGGCGGAAACATGGATGGAGGCCGGGCTGCCCGCAGCCGTCGTCAAGGATCGCTGGTATCACCTCGCCTATTCCTTTGACGGGGCGTACCTGTCGTTCTTTCTCGACGGAGCATGCGTTGGCCGGCAGCCCTTCGTCTTTACCGACTATTCCACCCACACCGTTAAGATCGGCGGCTATTCGACAACCACCGATATCCCCGGCAACATCAGCGACGTGCGGGTCTGGAACCAGGCCCGTACGACGGCCCAGATCAGGCACTTCATGGACCGCCGTCTCAATGGCGCTGAGACGGGGCTGCTCGGTTACTGGCCGATGAACGAGGGATCGGGCACGGTTGTCGCGGATGGCGCTGGGGCCAACAACGGCACCTTCTCCGGCTTGGTGACCTGGGTCACGGCGGCCGATCTGTCGCTGGCCGCGGCCAGCCCGGACTTCCTCCAGGCCATGCCCTTCGCGCTGGCCAATATCGCCACCGGCAGCACGCGCTTCACGAACAGCAACATGGTGAATGTCGTCGCGATGCCCATCCCCGATGGATGCGACAACTACCAGATCACCCACTCCGGCGCCGTGGGGTCCATCGCCCCGGACGGGTGGCTGTCGACCAACGTCCCGCCGGCGCAGCAGACCTTCCCCGCCCCGGCGACGGACACGAACTTCACAGCCTATGCCTGGTTCACCAACAGCACTGCCACGGCGCTTATGCAGCGCGCCGAGAGTTCGGTCTTCTACACGACCGTCCCGCCCGTTCCCGCGGTGCGCGCCGCGCTGGCGATCCAGCGGCTGCCGGGACAGAACGTGATCATCCACGGCACCGATCTCGACGCCGGCTCGACGGGCGGCGAGGCCAACGGCCTGACGCTGGCCATCCGCCTTTACGATGCGGTCTGCGCCAATCCCGGCGACGACCTGACGCCGGACGAATCCTATGCCACGCTGGCGGCCGAGGGTGTCTATCCGCTGTTGCTGCGTCTGGGCAACGAGGCCGGCAATGCGGTCACGGCAACGACGACCTGCATGGTCACCGTCACCGCCTCCGCCATCAATACGAACCTCTGGACCGGCGCCGGCGGCAATGATCTCTGGCACAACCCGGCCAACTGGAGCGCGGGCGTGCCGGCGGCGGGACAGAATGTGACGATCCTCGCCGGCAGCGGCACGCGGCTGACCCGCGCCACGGCGGCGCTGAATTCCTTTGTGCTGGGTGCAAGCCGGACCCTGACGGTCGAGGGTTGGGAGAGCTCGCTCAAGGCCGTCGAGATGACGGTCAATGGAACCGTCACGCATGCCAACAACGACGTGGCCACGGAGGACTGGATTACCTGGGTGCCGCAGCACCGCATCCTGCTGGAGGTGTCGAACATCACGGTGGCGGCCAACGCCAAGCTGGATGCCGACTGGAAGGGCTACCGCAGAAACCAGGGGCCGGGAACACCCGCCTGGATGGGCAGCGGCGCGGGGCATGCCGGCGAGGGCGGCTTTGGGAACGCACGCAACGGGGGGACTGCGTACGGCGAACTCCACACCCCGGAGCAGCCCGGCAGCGGTGGCGGCATCACCACGACCTATCTCACCCAGAGCGCCGAGGGCGGTGGCGTAATACGTGTCGTGGCATCCGGACGGTTGACGGTTCTGGGCACTATCCGCGCGAACGGAAGAAACTATATTAGCACGCATGGCTCGGGCGGCTCGGGCGGCAGCATCTGGATCGACTGCCGCACGCTGGCGGGAACCAGTGCGGGACTCGTTCAGGTCAACGGCGGCAACGGCAACTATTACGGTGCCGGCGCCAGCGCCGGCCGCATCGCCCTGCACTACGATCCGGCGGCGCAGCGCGCGCTGGCCGAACCCCGTCCCCCCATCCGTTTCGAGGGGATACCCGGCGATCCAGATTACCGCAATCTCGAGACGTTCCGCTCGGGCATGGGGACGCTGAGCCTTGCCGACACGCTGCTGATCGACGGCAACTTCACGGCTAAGCGTCTGCGGGACGTCCAGGTGGCCGTGCCGGGATGGACCGAATGGGCGTTGAACACCCTGACGCTCAACGACTGCAGCATCGGTCTCGAAGCGGGCATCACGTTGTCCGTGACGAACGATGTGATCGTCACCAATGGCGCCGTCCTGCACCTCTTTGCGGCCCCGGTGACGAACGTGCTGACCGATGCGGGCGCGACGGCCAATATCGGCGGCGGCCTGCTGATCCACAGCAATTCATGGATCATGCCCTATGCCGATCCCACCAACGGCGCGACGGTGAAGATTAACGTGGGTGGCGGTCTGTATGTCGCGGCAGGCGGCGGCATCGATGCCGACCGGCGCGGGTATACGCGCGGCTACGGGCCCGGGTGTGCCATGACGGGACGCTCGGATGGCGGCAACGGCGCGGGCTACGGCGGGCATGGCGGCATGGGTTTCGGCGGAAAATTGTGGGGACCGTCGTACGGCAGCGCCGATTGGCCGGTCGAGGCCGGCTCGGGCGCCTGGCTCTACACCGGTGGCGGCTCCTACGCGGGACGTGGCGGCGGCTCGATCCGCCTGCATGTCGCGGGCGGGGCTGTGGTCCACGGGACGCTGACGGCGAAGGGGAGCCCGGGACTGAGCACCCACGGCGGCGGCGGCTCGGGCGGCGGCATCCTGCTGGAATGCGGGACGCTTCAGGGCAGCAACAGCGGCTTGCTGACGGTCGAGGGGGGCAAGGGCAACTACGGCGGCTCGTGCGGCGGGGGCGGACGCATCGCCATCCA
>JAAYZJ010000281.1 GCA_012514915.1 Lentisphaerota bacterium
CGCTGGGGAATCGTCCGCCCTCGGAATCCTTGATGATCTCCGCATCGAGCACGTGCAGGGCGCCCTTCGCGAAGATCCAGTCCATCTTGCCGACCGCCGAGTGGTATTCTGGTCCGCGGAACGCGTGGAAGGTGTGTCCCGGGTTCTCCGTGCCGTGGACCTTGCCGTAGGTGTCGAACCAGCCACTCTCCTTGAATGTCGCGATGGCGGCATTGGTGCAGTCGCAGTTCATGTCGCCCGTGAGAAGCTGCGGGAAATCGGGCGGATAGGCCGAGGCGTCCTCGACGATGAGGCGTGCCTGGTTTTCACGCGCGGGTTGGCTGATGTGATCCAAGTGCGTATTGACCACGCGGAACATGGCGCCGGTGGCGCGGTCCTTCAGCCGGATCCAGTTGGCCTGGCGCACGCAGGCGCTTTCCCAGGACTTGCTTCCCGGCACGTGCGGGGTCTCCGACAGCCAATAGCCGCCCGTGACCAGCGACTCGAACGCGTCCGCCCGGAAGAAAATGCCGTTCATGGGGCGGCTCCCCAGGGGTTCGTCGAACATGCCGAAGGTGGCGTACCCGGGGAAGGCCGCCGCCAAATCGGCGTACTGCTCCGCCCAGAGCTCCTGGAAACAGATGATGTCCGGCGCGCGCGAGTGGATGACCCGGGCGCAGAGGTCTTTGCGATGGGACCAGTCATTTGGGCCGTCCTTGGCGCCAAAGCAGCGGACATTGCAGGTGAGTATCTTCATGGTTGCTCCAGTTCCGGGGCGGTATGCCCCGGCGGTCAATTGAGAAACAGCTCGATGACCGGCACGGCGACATCGGGCTTGATGGGGGGCAGGTTGAGCGTCAGCAGGTTGTCGCCGGCCGGGGCTCCCGCCTGGCGGGTGTACCACTCGCCCGCGCCGCAAGAGATTTCGGAGGCGTCGTTCAGCAACTGCGCGTATTTCACGCGGTCGCGGAGCCCTTCGAGATGCAGGTGCTTGAAGGGCCAGGCCAGGACATGGACGTAAAGCCGGCGGGTTTGCGGGTTATAGGTCAGACGGCAGTTCTCGGGCGTCGGCATGTCGTCCGGCGCCGCCGTGCAGCCGTAGATCGAGCGGCCATGCCGCCGCATCCAGGTGCCGATGCCCTCGAGGCAGGCCAGTGCGCGCGCGTCGAATTCGCCGCGCCCCGTCGGGCCGACGTTCAGGAGGAGGTTGCCGCCCTTGGCGACGCAGTCGATCAGCGTCCGGATCAGTTCGTCGGGGGTGCGCCAGGTCGCCTCGTCCCGGTGGTAGCCCCAGGAACCACTGAGGGTCTGGCATGTTTCCCAGACGACGCGCCGCCCCTGCTCCGTCACCCATGCGCGCGGCTGGAACTGCTCGGGCGTCCGGATGTCGCCGGCGCCGGGCAGGTCGAGGCGGTCGTCGATGATGATCGACGGCCGCAGCTTGCGGGCCAGCCGGACCAGCTTCTCCGACTCCCAGGCCAGCCGTCCCTTGCCGCGGGTGAAGTCGTCGGGGTGCTCGGGGGCGGGGTAGGAGAAGTCGAACCACATGATGTCGATCGGTCCGTACTGCGTCAGCAGTTCCGTCACCTGCTTGCGCATGTAGGCGGCGTAGCGCGGCATGCTGCGGCCGGCGTTCATCCGTGCGCGGGCCTCGTCGCTCAGGTCGCGATAGGGGCCAAAGCGGTTGTCGATCACGAAGTCGGGGTGGTGCCAGTCGAGCAGGGAGTAGTAGAGGCCCGTGCGCAGCCCCTCGGCGCGGAAGGCATCGAGCATCGGCCGCAGCAGGTCGCGCCGCGCCGGCGTGCGGGGCGCCTTGTAGCCGGTCTGCCGGCTGTCCCACAGGCAGAACCCCTCGTGGTGCTTGCTCGTGGCGACCATGTACTTCATGCCGGCCTGCGCGGCCGCGCGCGCCCACCGCTGCGGATCGTAGAGGTCGGGATCGAAGCGCGCGAAGTAGCGTTGCTCGTAGACGTCGACGGGGATGCTCTCGCGGTGCATCAGCCACTCGTGGCGCGCCCCGAGCGCATAGAGCCCCCAGTGGATGAACAGGCCGAAGCGGTCCTGCACGAACCACTCCGTATCGCCGCCGCCCGTCGGGTACTTCCCGGCCGCGTCCAGGTTCTTCTTGACCCTCGTGCTCATGTCGCCGACTCCTCGGGTTGGGTTGACCCTGCGCATCGTGCACCAACGTGCCGTAGCATAGCAGATCGTTTGCGGCCGGCCAATGGATTGCGGAACGGAATGACCCGCAGAAGGTAGGGCGACGGCGTCTCGCCTAGCCGCACACGGGGGCTCGCCGTTTGTTCTCATTCAAGGCTCCGCACGAGCTCGACAATATAACGTCCCGGACCCACCGTCAGAAGCCGTGTCCGCCAGCCGAAAGGGCGCAGATGCGCGATCAGCTCGGCCGCTGGTCCCTCGTCCGTGACGACAAACCAGCGTCGCCGCGCACGCTCCCACTGCACGCGCATGGCGAGCGCGTGGCTCGCCGCGCCGCGCTGCGGGAGCA
>JAAYZJ010000282.1 GCA_012514915.1 Lentisphaerota bacterium
TAAAGCCTGCCACTACGTCCGGGAAACCCTCGATATACCTGTTTTCGAGGGGGCTTTTTCCGCCGAATTGGTCGCTCCGGCGCGTTTCGATGTCATTCTGGCGTGCCATGTGCTGGAGCATGTGGACGATCCTCATGCGTTCGTCAGGGAAATAATGGCCGCCTGTAATCCGGGCGCGGTGGTGATAGTTGTGTCACCACATGACGCTAGCTTGACCGCCCGCCTCAAACGGCGGCTATTCTATCCTGCTGGAGTAACACTTGAATATGGGCACCTGCATTATCCGATGCACCTTCAGGGGTACACGAAAGCCTCGCTCAAGACGCTTTTCATTTCTGAAGGATATGAACTGCTTGAATGCACAACCCTTGCCAAATTGCAACCGGCCTACGGGCACAAGTTCAGCGGATGGGGGGAAAGGGCTTTGCTGCCGCTATACCTGCTGGAATACCTGACGGCTCTCGGCAATCTGGTCTGTGGATGTTTCCGTGTCCCCCGCACGGGCGCGTCCAGGGTTATGGCTAGTGCGGAAAAGCGATGAGAATAAACCTGAAGATACTGGCCATCTGTCCGCTGCTGGGCAGCCTCGCTTTCGTCCAAGTCGGGCTGGCGGAACCTGCCGCCGTAGAGCCGCCGCCTGAATTGGACTGTCTCGTCCAGCGGTATGCCCGGGACCTCGATGCGATCGAGGTCGCATCGAGCAACCGGCAATTCTCGGTGTTGGATAGTTATCGTGGAAGTGTCGGTGCGCTGGAGAGGGAGGAGCGCCGCGTGGGGAACCTCGATGGGGTTTTGGCGTGCCGGAACGAGCAGGATCACTTCGCACGGCAAGGCCGCCTGCCCACCAATGTCTCTGAGCATGTATCACTGGGCAACCTGCAACGCTCCTTTGGAGAGAAATGGCGGTCGCTGGATCGGGAACGACTGATGCGTCGATCAATGCTGGCGCGTCAATACCTGCTGGAACTCGATCAGCTCAAGCGTGAGCTGGTGCGCGGCGGACAAACAGACGCCACCAAGGCCGTGCAGTTGGAAATCGACCGCGTCCGCAAGCGCCTTGAGCCGCCACGTCCGCCGTCGCCGCCCTCTCGTCCGCGCTCTATATTCCAAGCCCGTCCGCGAGCGGTTGTAGCGAAGCAGGATATGGTCGTCTGGGATTTTACAGCCGGACAGCTTCCTGAAGATGCCCGGCAAACCGGGCCGGGCCGGTTTGCCTGTAGCCGTGATGGACTGCTGGCGGTAGATTACGGGGTAAGCAAGGAGGCATATTTCGGGCCCGAACTACACCTGCCGGTGGCGCATACCGGTGATTTCCGCCTCACGGCCGCCGTGCTCTATGCATCGCTTGAGGGAATTGAGGCGGGGTATCTCCAACTTGTGGTTAGATTTGCCGATGGGACGGAGCTTTACAATCGCGTGATGGACCACAATGATCAGGTTCCTGAAGTGGTGGAAATGGTAGGTTGTCGGGGGCGCGTCATCACCCGGAAGCCGCCGCGCTTCGGACGTGCCGAATGGCGGGGACGCGAGGTGGTCATCGAGCGCAAAGGTCTGTCAGCCACGGTGTTGTCTGGAGGGGAACTTCTGGCAACGGTGCCGGACGTGTCCACCAACCGCTTGACGGAAATCGCCATCGTGGCGCATCGCATTGTTGGACGATCTCAACCGCTGGTACGGGTCGGACTCCGAAGCCTGACGCTTTCACGCCCGGAGCAGGAGCATCAGGATTGGTCCCGTTGAACTATCCACTTCAGGTCGCTGTGAAAGTTACCCCATGGGTTTTGCCGCAAAGCCGCGCGGCAGGCTGAGTTCCAGATTTATCCATTCCGTGCCATCCGCGTCATCCGTAGCTCTCCCCCGCGCGGCTCGTGTTGACGCAGGGAAGGAACGGGCCTATCATGAACCCCGCTGACGCCTTGCCGGAGATGCCGCCGGACATCCCTATGATTAGCATCATCATCCCCACGCTCAATTCGGAACGGACGCTGGAGGCGTGCCTGCGCGCCATCCTCGCGCAGCGGCTGCCGCGGAACCGGTACGAAATCGTGGTCGCGGACGCTGGTTCGACCGACCGCACGCTCGCCATCGCGCGCGACTGCGGCGTCGACCAGATCGTCGAGAACCCGCTCAGGACGGGCGAGGCCGGAAAAAGCGCCGGCATCCGGGCCTCGGCCGGCGAACTGATCGCCCTCGTCGACAGCGACAACATCCTGCCCGATGACCGCTGGCTGGAACGGATGACCGCCCCATTCGACAATCCGGCCATCGTCGCCAGCGAACCCCTCGCCTACACGGTCCGCCCCGGTGACCCCGACCTGACCCGCTATTTCGCCCTCCTGGGCATGAACGACCCGATCTGCCTCTTCACCGGCAACTACGACCGCACCTGCGCCGTCACGGGCAGATGGACCGGGCTCGATGTGCCGCAGCAAGACCGGGGCGATTACCTGGAACTCACCCTGACGGAACAGGCCCTGCCGACCATCGGGGCCAACGGGTTCGTCTTCCGCCGTTCGCTGCTGGAACAGGTCGACTGGGATCCCTATTTCTTCGACATCGACATCATGCATCAGGCCGTCCGCGCCGGCCTCAACCGCGTGGCCAAGGTCAAAACCGGCATCGTCCACCTCTACTGCGACCGACTGGGCGATTTCGCCCGCAAGCAGCGCCGCCGCATCCGCGACTTCCTCTATTTCACGACGGAGAACCGGCGCACCTACCCCTGGGCGCGGCAGCGGCGGCTGGGCATCGCCGGGTTCGCGCTGGCGACGCTTCTCGTTCTACCCGTCCTCGCCCAGGCGATCCGGGGCTATGCCCGGTACCCTGACCGGGCCTGGCGCTACCATGTGCCGGTCTGCTGGATCACCCTGTGGATCTATGGCATGGCCACCCTGCGGAAGCTGCTGGGGCTCAAGCAGGCGCCCGTTGCGCGCGACAGGTGGCAGGAGACGCAACGCGCATGAAGGTCGTCTGGATTCTCAACGGCTGCGGTCTCGAGTCCGGTTCGATCACCGGCTCGCCGCTCCGCTTCCAGGCCGTCTCGTCGCGCTGGCAGGCGCTGGCGGCGGGACCGGAGCAGCATCTGGTGACGACCTCCGGCGGCGAAGCCATGCTGCGGCGTATGGGCTGCTCCCTCCCGGCGACGCGCTTGCCGGCCGCCCTGCTGCTGCGCCGCGAACCCTGCAAGGCCTTCCGCTTCTGGTCCTATGTCGTGACGGCCGCCGCCGCCTGGCTCCGTCCGGGCCGCCTGCCGCCGGGCGATGTCGTCCTCACCGTCAGCGACTATTTCTGCGACATCGTTCCGGCGCTGGCTCTGAAGCGGCGCCCCGGCGTCCGCTGGATCGCCTGGATTCACCACCGCGAGCGCCGGCCGGCGGAACGCCCCGGCAACCGGTTCGTCAACGAGATCACCTGGCGGATGCAGGCGTGGAGTTTCCGGCAGATCGCCCGCCGGGCCGACCAGGCCTGGGTTTACGACTCCGACGCCGGCGACGAGATCGCCCTCCATCTCCAGGGGCTCGGCATGGCGCCGGAGCGGATCCGCCGCATGCGCAACGGCATCGACCTGGCCGCGATCCGGCGGGCGCCCGAACCGCCGGCGAAAACGGTCGATGCCGTCATGATCGGCGTGCGCCCCAACAAGGGCGCCTTCGACATCGTGCCGGTCTGGCGCGAGGTTCAGCGTCTGCGGCCGGGGACGACCCTGCGCCTCATGGGCGGCCTCTCCTGCCGGGAGCAGGTCGCGCCGCAAATCGCCGCCGCGGGGCTCGGGGACGTCATCACCTGGTTCATTCCGGAGGGTGGCTGGCTGCCGCCCGAAGCCCATTTCGCCAAGATCAAGGAGGCGCGCATCCTCTTCGCGCCCAGCCGCGAGGAGGGGTGGGGCATCGCCCTGTGCGAGGCGATGGGTTGCGGCCTGCCGGTCGCCGCCTACGATCTGCCCGTCTACCGGCGCATCTTCGGCGACGCGCCGCTCACCGTCCCCGAGGGCGACCACGGCGCCCTGGCCCGGGCGATCGTCGCCCTGCTGGATCATCCGGAACACTATGCCGAACATCGGCGCCGCGGCCAGGCCTGCGCGGAAACGGACGACTGGGATCGGATCGCGGCGGATGACTGGATCGCGATCGGCGGATGACAAACAAGGCGGCGGGAAAGAAAGTGCGAGGAGCAACGCGCCCTCAAAATCCTGTCAATCCTGTCATCCTGTCAAAAAACAGGTGCGAGAATCTTTCTAAACCCGCATGGCGGCCTCGGCGACCTGCCGCGGAGTGACGCCGGCCTCGCGGGCGCGGGCGGCGCAGTCGTCGAACTCGGGCGTGCGGGTGATCGGCCGACCCTCATATTCGCCCACCTTGACACGCACGGGTCCGTATGGTGTCTGTACCGTTTCGTGCCGCCGGGCCAGCGCCGTGCGGTCCACCGCCCACGCGCGGATGCCGAAGGTCGGCGTGGCCTGGAAGATCA
>JAAYZJ010000283.1 GCA_012514915.1 Lentisphaerota bacterium
AGCTCTCCGGCGTCGAGCAGATGTACCGCCAAATCAACCTTCGCCCCGGCTGCGCCTCGTCGACGAACGCCCCGGCCAACAACCCCGACGCCGCCGGCAATGGGAAGAACGTCTTCTTCGTGCATGGATACAATGTCACATCCTCATCGGGCAGGGGTTGGAATGCCGAGATGTTCAAGCGGCTCCACTGGGCGGGATCGCGCACGCGTTACTGGGCGGTGCATTGGGAGGGTGACCTGGGCTGGCCGAACGCCTTCAACTACCACCGCAACGTAGCAAACGCCCTCGCCATCGCCTCGAACCTGGCGGCGGTCATCAACTCCATTCCAGGCGACAAGACCGTTCTGGCGCAGAGTCTCGGCTGCATGGTCGCGGCGTCGGCGATCGAGGATCACGACATGAGCGTCGGCAAGTTTCTCATGCTCAACGCGGCGGTCGCCTCGGAAACCTTCGACGACAGCCTGCAGCAGGCGTCCCCGGACAACATCGCTTTCGTTCCGGCCGACTGGCGGGACTACCCGTCCGAGACGTGGAGCGCCTGCTGGCACGCGCACTTTCCGCAGGACGACCGCGGCAAGCTGCGCTGGCGTGACCGCTTCGCCGGGGTGTCCGCTCGGACAGCCCTCTACAATTTTTACTCGTCGGGTGACGAGGTGTTCGAAGTGGCCGCTGACGTGCCCGGCATGTTCGACTATGCGGTCCGTCTGGACTGGCCGGTCATCGACGGCAACTTCCCGTACATCCACTTCGGCGAGACGATCCAGATCAACATGGAGCGCCACTCCTGGCAGAAGCAGGAGGTGCTCAAGGGCGTGAACTTCCTGGCGGGGACGACGACCGGCGGCTGGGCGTTCCAATGCGTCTACACCAACGACACCTGGGAGGTCGCATATTCGCCGGCGCAGGCGACGAACCTGGTGGCCACGGGGATGATCACCAACCAGCCGGTCTTCAAGCGGTCGCCGCCCGAGATGATGCAGTCCGCGATCCCGTCCTCCACGCGCAACCAGATCATCGCCAGCGCCATACCCGCGCTGTCGGGGGCGGCGGGGAAGACAGACATGGATGCCCAGGTGATGGATGACTGGGACATGAACACGCTTGGCAAGCCTGATGGCGGTGCATGGGGGCGGGACGGTTATCCGTACTACAGGCGCTGGCTTCACAACGACATCAGGAACATGGCGTATCTTTACACACATAAACTGTTTTACGAACTGGTGGAATTGGGTGGAATGCAATGAATAGGTTGCTTCTGGTAGGCATGCTGCTAATCACGCCTATTGCTTCTCGTGCTGATGAAGGTAGCGAATTACGGCGCGCAAAATATCATGGCGCTGACGCAAAAGTCATGTTGCGTTGCATAGATCAAGACGGCCATGCGGTTTCCAATGCCTATGTCAGCTCTGGATTCACGCCGGATGGTAGTTTTGAGCGGGCGGTTGCCTGCAACGGGATGACCGATGAACATGGGATATATTCCGTGGCGGGGAAATCCAATGGCGAGCTTATGTTTGCCATTACCAAGGCAGGCTACTATAGAACACAGGCACATGAATTCCTTTATAAACGCCCGGATGTTTTCGTAAGCAACGGACGCTGGCAACCTTACGGTATGACCAACACGGTAGTTCTCAAACGCAAGGTCAACCCGGTGGTGATGCACGTTAAGTGGAATTCCCCAAAGAATATCTTCCCGTCGCAGGGCGTTTTTTATGGCTATGACATGGAGGCAGGCGACTGGGTGAAACCTTTCGGAAAAGGAATCGTCGCGGATTTTCACGCCCGTCACGAGCGGCGAATCGGGGCGAGGCCGCTGGACATCACGACTTCACTAACCCTACTATTTACCAACGCCATGGATGGCGCCTATTGCATGAAGGCAGACACGTCGGGAAGCACAATGAAAACAGTCATGCGTGCCGACACAAACGCACTGTATCAGAAGGAGTTTGTGTTCACTTATGAAAGAACACCAGGGAAAGCCAGAAAGAACACATATCCCACTGTGGACGATTACTTCGTTCTGCGTACCCGCACCGAGGTCAACGAGCGTGGCGCGATCAAACGAGCGCATTATGCAAAGATCGTCGGCAAGTGTGAGGTCGCAAAGAGCGACAGGTTCGATTTTTTCTATTACTTCAACCCCAACGCAAACGACCCGAACCTAGAGGCCGACACGACGAAGAACCTTCTGAATCCGGGCGACTTGGGTTTCGCGCCGTGAATGCCTCTCCCGCCGCCCAGTTGCGCGACATTCCCATCGTCCGCCACAGCCCTATCGCAGACGACGCCGATGGCCACAGATGTCATGCGCGTGCAAGTCGAGGAGCGCAACACAATGAACCTCTATCTACGTTCATCTGCGCAATCTGCGGTTAACCCCGGGTTCCAGACGTGAGGCGCCGCCACGTCTCCAGCAGCGGCAGGCGCGCCTTCGGCGACGCCAGGGTCATCGCCAGCCACGAACTTCACGCGTCCGACCCGGTGACCTCGTCCTGGACGGTGGCCGCAATCGACCTCTATGCCGAAGACTATGCCGCCGGGCGCTACCTGATCCGCGGCGGCACCGGTTGCGTATCGCGCGTGACGGTTCTGACCGATTCATGGCTGGTCGAAGGCAGCCTGCGGCTCGACGCCGGGTCCGGCGGACTGCGCTTCAGCGCCACGGAGGGCGCGCCATGGGCCGGCGCGCAGGCGCTGCGCAACGACGCGCCGCCCGCCTCGGTCGGCGCC
>JAAYZJ010000284.1 GCA_012514915.1 Lentisphaerota bacterium
AAGCGAAAAATGAATAGCCCCTCCGCGCACGCCCGAACTTCGCCACCGCTTGCCCACCGATTCATGCTCATCCTTCGCGCCCCCTGTCGCCAACCGATTACCAGCTCACCCATCCGGAACCTTGCCGGGCAGCGCGCCCCATGCTATAGTGGCATCCCTCACGCGACCCACCCGCCGCGGGCGCGCGCCGCGGCCCGGAGTCGGCTATCCGGCCAAGTCCTTGCACATCGACCTGCTTTTTGTGGAGCCCCATCTTTCATGCTGACCATTCACCGATGGATCACGGGCGTCGGCATCCGCGAGTCCGGCGAACTGGGCGCCGGCTGCTGGGCGAACCTGTCCGAACCCACCCCCGACGAGCTCACGCTGGTGACGCAGACCTTCCATCTGGCGCCCACCTTCCTCACGGATCCGCTGGACAAGGATGAACGCGCCCGCATCGAGATCGACGAGGACACCAACGCCACGCTGATCGTGCTGCGCGTCCCCTTCCACGACACCTCGCTCGAGTCGATCCCCTACATCACCGTCCCGCTCGGCATCATCATCGCCGCCGACGCCGTGATCACGGTGTGCGCGCGGCGCACGGCGCTGACCACCGAGTTCACCGACCAGATGCGGCGCGTCTGTCCGCCCACCGAGCGGCACCGCTTCGCCTTCCAGCTCCTGCTGTACGCCGCCATCATCTTCCTCCGCTACCTGCGGGAAATCAGCCAGCACGCCGACCAGATCGAGCAGAACCTGCACCAGGCCCTCCGCAACGAGACACTGATCGCCCTGCTCGACCTGCAGAAGAGCATGGTCTTCTTCACGACCTCGCTGACCGCCAACGAGATGATGGTCGGCCGGCTGGCCCACATGCGGCAACTGGGCATCAGCGAGACCGACCTCGACTTCCTGGACGATGTCGACATCGAGTTCCGCCAGGCGCTCGAAATGGCGACCATCCACAGCAACATTCTGACGGGGATGATGAACGCCTACGCCTCGGTCATCTCCAACAACCTGAACCGGGTCATGAAGTTCCTGACGGCCATCACGACCGTGCTGATGCTGCCGACGCTCGTCGCCTCGATCTACGGCATGAACATCATCCTGCCGTTCCAGCACCATCCGCATGCCTTTGCCATCACCATGGGGATGGCCTTCATGATTTCCCTGCTGACCGTGCTGCTGTTTATCCGACGCAAGATGTTCTAACCGACGCGCCCCCGCTGGAGATGAACGGGATCCCACCAGACGCCTTTCCCTATGCCGACTGGCTGCCGCCCTCGGGGGCGGTTCGCGAGGTGGCCGAGTCCGGCCGGACCGACGACCACCTGACCGAGCGTCACCTGCAGTGCATCTGGTCGGACGACCGGCTGCGGCCGGGCGGGTTGATGGATGACGACGGCGAGCCGGTCGAGGTCATCGAGCCCGGCCGCTGGAACCTCGAGGCCGGCCCCGACTTCCTCGACGCCATCCTGCTGGTGGGCGCCGATCGGCGCCGGCTGGCCGGCGACGTCGAACTCCACATCCATCCCCGCGCCTGGCGGCAGCACCGGCACCACGACGACCCGAACTACAGCCGGGTCGTGGCCCATGTGACCTACCTGCCCGGCTCGCGCGCCGACGACGGCCTGCCGGATTCCGTCCTGCGCATCGCCCTGCGCGACGCCCTGCGGCGCAACCCCGCGTTTCTCTTCGAGGACATCGACCTGGGCGCCTATCCGCATGCCGTCATTCCGGCCACGCCCCGCCCGTGCGCCCTGGCCCTGGGAAGCGACCCGGACCGCGCCGCGGCCCTGCTGCTGGCGGCCGGCCGTCACCGGATGGAGCTCAAGCGCCAGCGCATGGCCGCCCTGATCGGACAGCGCCAGGATTGGCGCCAGGCGTGCTACGAGGCCTTCCTGGCGGCGCTGGGCTACAAGCTGAACACCCGTGCCTGCCGCCAGGTTGCCCAGGCGCTGCCGCTGGCCGACTGGCCCGCGCACCTGGAACCGCTCGGCCACTACGCCCGCCTGCTGCTGGCGGCCGGCCTGCTGCCCGACACGGACCGCGGCGAAGACGAGCCTTCGCAGGCCCTGATCCGGCAGTTGTGGGATCTGGCCTGGCGCAACCCCGTGCCGCGCCAGCCGGCCCCGCCCGCCTGGCGGCTCGGCGCGCTCCGTCCCGCCAATCACCCGGTGCGCCGCCTGGCCGTTGCCGCCGCCTGTTTCGGCACGCGCGACCCCATCGAGTCGCTCTGGGAGGCGCTTCCGTTCGATCCGCCCGACGCCTGGTTCAAGCACGTGATGCAGCGGCTGATGCAGCGCGCCGATCTCCCCTGCTGGCACGACCGCCTGACGTTGCACCGCCGCGCCGCAACCCCCGGGCAGCCTGCACTGCTCGGGCAATCCGCCGCCGCCGTGCTGGTCACCAACGTCGTGGTCCCCCTCGTCGGCTGCCTGCAGCCGACGGCCCTCCCCGTCCTGCTGCCGGCGCTGCCGGCCGAGACGCTCAGCGCCCCCATGCGCGCCACGGCGGCGCATCTACTGGGCCGCGACCACAACCCGGCCCTTTATGGCGGCAGCGGCCTGCTGCAGCAGGGCCTGCTGCAGATCCACGGCGACTTCTGCCTCAACGCTCACACCGGCTGCGCCGGCTGCACACTGGCGGCCGCTTTGCGGTCGCCGCCGAACACGTAATCGACATGCTCGCGCGGCAGGCGGCGCGTCAGCAGACTCACCACGAGGGCCACGGCGGCCGAGACCGGCAGCGCCACCAGCAGCGGATCGACCACCGCCCACGTCGGGCTGAAGGACGCGGACAGCAGCGACGGGCGCCCGAACACCCCCTGGCACAATCCCAGCCCCACCGCCGTCTTCGCATTGATGCAGACCGTCCAGAACAGATAGGCCGCCAGGCCGGCCACGATCGAAGCCAGCGCCGCCGGCCGGGTCATGCGCCGCCAGAACAGGCCGCCGACAAACGCCGGCAAAAAGGCCGAGGCGCACACGCCGAAGAAGATCGCCGTGGCCAACGCGATGATGTTGCCGCGCACCATTTTGCCCAGAATCAGCGCGGCCACCAGCCCGACCACGATCCCCAGCCGCGTGACCTGAACGGCGTGCCTGGCGTGCACACGCGTCGCCGGGGCGAAGATATCGCGCCCGATGGCGGTGCCCATGGTGTGGAACTGGCTCGACAGCGTGCTCATGGCCGCCGACAGCAGCGTCATGAGAAACAAGACACCAAACCATTTGGGCAGGGCGCTGTTGATGTAGCGGGGAAAGAGGGTGTCGCTGTTGCCGCGCAGCGTCGTCCCCAGGGTCACGGTCCGCCCGATGGCGATCATGCCGGGGCGGATGCGGTCGAAGGCCCCTTCCGTGCCGCGCGTCACCTGGGTCGCCGGGGTCCGCATCAGGTACAGCAGGGGCTGCTCGGCACGGTGGCCCGGCAACTGATAGGCCACGAACGGTTTCGCGCGGGCGACGACGTCGGCCGGCGCACCGGGCGGCACCAACGCCAGCACCCCCTGGCCATCGGCACCGGGATCGAGCAGTGCCCGCTCCTCGATCACCCGGCAGACGATCTCCTCCTGCTGGACGAAGTAGGCGTTGGCAAGCGCCCCGACGACGAAGGCGACGCCCGTCATGAAGAAAATGAACACGCCGCCCGCCGCGACCCCCCGGCTGAGCGCCTGGCGTGACTTCACCGTCATGAAGCGGACAATCAACTGCGGCTGCGCGAGCACGCCGATGCCGACGCCCAGGACAATCGTCGAGACCATGGTCCACCAGAGACTGTACCGGGCCGCCTCGGCCGGCGCCGTCCCCGGGCGCGCCCAGCCGAACACCGGCATCGACGTCCATCCCTGGTGCCCGATGGCCGCCAGGGCCGGCGGCACCCGGTCGTTGAGGCCGGACAGCACCTGGTGCGCGGCCGTAAAACCACCCAGCTTGACATAGGTGACGATCAGCAACCCGACCATGCCGACCAGCATGATCGAGCCCTGCAGGGCGTCGGTCAGCATGACGCCCTTGATCCCGCCGGCGATCACGTAGGCGGCGACGATCGCCACAAACAG
>JAAYZJ010000285.1 GCA_012514915.1 Lentisphaerota bacterium
CGGGGTCGAGTCGCACAACTGCTTCATGTTGCCGGTCAGCGTGGACGCCACCGTGGCGCCCGAAGTGTGGCTGGCCGACGATTTGCTGCAAATCCGGATCGCCAAACCGCGCCTGGCCTCGCTGTCAGCCGAGGCCGCCTTGTCGCGCTTTTGAGGCGGCGACCGTCAGAAGACGCCGAAAAAGATGCTGCTGAAGGTCGAGATCGGCGAGGCTTCGCGGGCGTCGTCGATCATGTCGCGGCCATCCTTGAGCAGCCCATCGAGCTGCGTGGCCATGGGCGAGTCGGGCTTGAGCAGTTGTCCCAGCAATCCCTCGCCCTGTTCGATGCGCCCCGTCACCGTCTTCAGGTTGGCGATCGTATCGGCCAAGTCGCGGTAGACGACGTCGTCGGCCGACAACAGCCGTCCCAGCGTCCCCTCGCCCGCCTCGAGCCGCCCCGTGACCGACCGCAGGTTGGCCACCGTATCGGAGAGGTCGCGGTAAAGGGTGTCGTCGGCCGACAGCAGCCGCCCCAGCGTCCCCTCGCCCGCCTCCAGCCGCCCCGTGACTGCGCGCAGATTGACCAGCGTGCCCTGTAGATCCGCATACACCGTATCGTCGGCCGCCAGGAGTTTCCCCAGCGTCCCCTCCCCCTGCTCGATCCGCTCCGTCACGCGGCGGATGTTGGCTATCGTGGCCTCGAGGTCGGTGATCAGCGTGTTGTCGGCCGACAGCAGCCGACCCAGCGTCCCTTCGCCGCGGCGCAGCCGGCCGGTGATCTCGGCGACGTCCTCGACCGCGCGCTGCAGATTGCCCAGCACACCGCCCTCGTTCAACGACTCGCGCACATCCCGGACCAGCGTCCCCAGATCCTCCATCACATTGTCGGGCTGTTCGCCGACCAGCGGGGTTCCATCCGCCAGGGGTTCGCCGGTTCCCTCGTCGATGAGAAGCTGCATGCCGCCGAGGAGCGACGACTGCATGACCTTGATGCGGTAGCCGTCCCGGAACTCGACGGTGTCGTCGAGCACCAGCGTCACATCGACCCCGTCGTTGCGCAGCTCGAGCTTGCGCACCTTGCCGATCGGCACGCCGCGCACCAGCACGGAATCGTGCCGGCGCAGCCCGCCCACATTGGCGAAATGGACCGCCACCGTGCTCCGCCGCGCCCCGGAGAAGAGGCGGTTGCCGGACACCACGATGGTGAAGACGACGAGGACGAGGAAGACGCTGCCGATGAACGTCCCGACAATCATTTCCCGCGTCAGCTCGCGGTTGGAATAGCCGTCACTCTTTGCGGGCATGCTTAGAATCCTCCGTCCTGCGTCTCGGGCGTGATGTATTGGGCATCGAGAAACTCCCGGACAACCGGGTTCCTGGACCGCCGGAATTCGGCGGGGCTACTGAGCTCGGCCACGCGGCCGTCCTTCAGCATCGCGATGCGGTCGCCGATCGACAACGCACTGTGCAAGTCGTGGGTCACCACCACGCTGGTGATGCCGATTTGCCGGTTGAGCCGGGCGATCAACTGATCGATCATCCGCGCGGTCACCGGGTCCAGCCCCGACGTGGGCTCGTCGTACAGCACGATCTCGGGATCCCGCACGATCGCCCGCGCCAACCCGGCCCGCTTCTGCATCCCCCCCGAGATTTCGGAGGGGCGCTTCTGGCCGTCCGTCTCCAGTCCGACCATCGCCAGCGTCTGCTGAACCTTCGTCCGGATCGCGTCCTCGTCCAGATCCGTCTTTTCCCGCAGCGGCAGCGCCACGTTTTCGAAGACATCCATCCACGCGAGCAGCGCACCCCCCTGGAAAAGATAGCCGAACCGTTCCCGCAACCGCTCGAGCCGGCCCCCCGAGACCTCGCTGGCGACCGTGTCGCCCACCCATACGCGTCCCGACGTCGGCGTCAACAGACGAACCATGTGCTTGAGCGTCACGCTCTTGCCGGTGCCCGAGGGACCGACGATGACGAACACCTCGCCCTGGCGGATCTCGAACGAGATGTCGTCGAGCACGCGCCGGCTCCCGAACCGCTTGGTTACTTGTTCAAAACGTATCATCAGTTGTAGAAGAGACGGGTGATGAAATACCCCAGCATCAAAATCAGCAGGAAGGCGCTGATCACCGAGCGCCGCGTCGCCATGCCGACGCCCACGGCCCCCTGCTCCGTCGTGAAGCCCTCGTAGCAGGCCATCGTCACGATCGCCGCGCCGAACACGACGGACTTCAGCAACCCGACGTACAAATCCTTGTTGGCGGCGAAATCCAGCGCGTTGACGACATACTGGCTCCACCCGACGTTCAACTGCGTCATGGCGACGACGCCGCCGCCCAGCACGCCCATCATGCAGGTGTAGAACCCGAGGAGCGGCGTCATGACGAGCATGGCGATCAGCCGCGGCGTCATCAGGAAGCGGACCGGGTCGATCGACATGATCTCGAGCGCGGCGATCTCGTCGTTGACCATCATGGTTCCCAACTGGGCCGCCATGGACGAGCCGACGCAGGCGGCCAGGATGAGGCCCGTCATGAAGGGGCCCATTTCGCGCAGCATCGACAGCATGACGGCCGACCCGACGAAGACCTCCTGGTTGTAGCGGCTGAGCGCCAGCCCCGTCTGCAGCGCCAGGATCATCCCCGTGAAGACGGCGACGATCGTGATGACGGGGATGCTGCGGATCCCCGCCACATACATCTGGGTCAGGATCTCCTGCCGCATGCGGACCGACCGGAAGATGTGGCGCACGGCGAACAGGGCCTGGCCGCACAGCACCCCGCAGCGCCCCGCCTCGCCCACCACGTGCAGCGCCTCGCGCCCCAGCGCCTGGAAGGAATTGCGCGCCTCGGGCCGCGGGATCGGTTCACGCATGATCATGGCGCATCCTCACCCGCGTCGGCCGCGGGCCGCGAAGCCTTGAAATGGAAGACCCAGAGCAGTTGCGCGAACCGCCGCGCTTCAGCGTCCCGGCCCCAGGCGGCCAATCCCCAGAACAGATCGGTGATGCGGGCGCCATCGGCGCGTTCACGGCGCACGAACCACGACCAGAGCGGCGCCCAGTTACGCTCGATCGGCTCGCTCATGCGGAACAGGGAGAGCTCCGGCACCCGCAGGCGCGCCCCTTGTTCATTCCGCTGCCAGGAATAGAGCGGCCAGAGGCGGCGGAACCGGGCGGTCACCCGGGGCGGCACCCCGTTCGAGGCGGCCTGGGTCGCGCGCGTCTCCTGGAAATAGAACGGGGCGACCTGGAACTGACGCACAAGCTGTTGGTCCCGGCTGGCGGCCGATCCGGCGATGATCGGCCAGACGGCATACCAGTCGCGGCGGTCCCCGCGCCGCGTCGTGCCGTACAGCGGCCACCAGTGGCGCTCATGCCGGTCGGCGTCGTCGAGCTGGCGGATGAAGGGCCAGGGCGCCCGCAGCGAGCGGTAGCCGTCGTCGCCCTTCACCGAGCTGATGAACGGCGGCAGCACCGTCCATCCCGTCTCCACGCCGCGCTTGCGACGCTCGAAACGGGACTGACCGTAGAGAGGGAACAACACGAACCCCTCGCCGCGGACGGCGTCGTTCTCCAGGCGCACCTGGCTCCAGATCGGCCACAGGATGAACGACCGCGTGTTCGCCTGGCGCCCCGTCACGGTTCGTCGCCCGTAGAAGGGCCAGAGCCGGAATTGATCGATCCGCTCGCCCTCGCGGTTCAGGTAGAACGGCCAGAGCACCGTCCGCGTCAGTGTGCCGCGGTCCTGCGCCGTTGCATAGAGGGGAAACAGGCGGAATTGCACGTCGCCCATCCCCAGGAAATCGCGGATTTCGCCGTAGAGCGGGAAGAGGCCCCAGTAGTCCTCGCCCGCGCGGGTGCGCCCCTCGAAGAAAATCGGCAGCAGCCGGAAGCGATGGGCGCCATCGGCCGCCGGCGCGTCGTCGCCCATGCCGTAGGCGGGGATCAGGCGCCAGCTTCGTCGGTCGCCGCGGTGGTGGAAGGTGCCGACCGGCCAGAGAATGTCCGTCACGCCACGGAACCCGTCGCCCGTTTCCTCCCGGCTGAACAGCGGCCGCACCGCCAGCAGGCGGTCACCCGCCCCGGTCCGGGCACCCTCCAGCAGCGGCCCCACGCGCCAGGCCGAGACGGCATCCGCCGGCGGCAGCGGCGAGACGCAGCCGGCGGCCAGCGCCAGCAGGCCGATCGCGGCCCACCCTTGAAGGGTCAACAAGACGTTCACGCGGCAATCCATGCGCTGACGGCCCTAGAGGTTGGCCCGGTGGAAATCGAGCACCCGGTTCTCGCAGCCGAACGTCAGGGCGATCAGCGCCGCGCGGATCCACATTCCGTTGCGCATCTGGCGCCAGTACATCGCGCGGGGGTCGTGGTCGACCTCGACCGCAATCTCGTCGCGCCGCGGCAGGGGGTGCATGATGATCGCCTGCGGACGGAGCAATTTCAGCTCGCGCGCCCCGAACTTGTAGGCGGAGATGTCGACCTGGCGGCTGGGGTGCGTCTCGTCGTCCCACTCGTCCTGGATGCGGGTCATGTAGACGGCGTCGGCGCGCGGAAGCACGCCGTGGAAGTCGCTGGTGATCTCGAAGTCGACGCCGCGCGCGCGCAGCATCTCCTGGATATCCTGCCCGACCTGGAAGACGGGCGGCGCCACGAAGACCTGCCGGATATTGGGGAAGTTCACCAGCAGTTGCGACAGCGAGCGGACGGTGCGGCCGCGCGCCAGATCCCCCACCATCACCACGGTCCGGTCGCGCAGCCCGCCCGAGCGCTCGAAGCTGCGCTGCAGGGTGTAGATGTCCAGCAGCGCCTGCGTCGGATGCTGGTCCTGCCCCGAGCCGGCGTTGATGACGGGGATCGGACGGTCGGAATTGGACAGCACCCACGACATGTGCTCGGCCAGCCCCTTTTCCGGCGAGCGCATGATGATCAGGTCGAAATAGGAGCTGAAGGTCCGCACCGAGTCCTCGCACGACTCACCCTTGAACTCCGAGGAGGTCGACGTGTCGCGCACCTCGCCCGTCTGCATGCCGAGAATCTGGCAGGCCGAATAGAACGAGAGAAAGGTGCGCGAGCTCGGCTGCGAGAAGTAGAGCATCGCCCGCTTGTGGCTGATGAGCTGCCGCAGGAAATCGGTGCCCGACCGGGTCTTGGCGATCGTGCGGATGCTGTTGGCCAGCGTCCCCAGGCGTTCGAGCAGCGCCCGGTCGAACTGCTGGGCGATCAGCGTGTGGTAGGGGACGCAGCCCGCCTGGTTCAGGTAGGGCACCTTCTCGGCCAGCGGCAGGGCGCGGAACGTCTCCCACGGGATATCGATCAACATTTTACGCATGTCAGGTCTCCAGTCGTGCCGCCGGCGGAGCGGCGGCGCGCCGGTCGGCGCGGCACCGCGCACACCTCCGGCTTCAAGCAGCCCCGGGATCGGCCAGCGCCGAGACCATGAGCGCCTTGATGGTGTGCATCCGGTTCTCGGCCTGGTCGAACACCTTGGAATACGGCGCCTCAAAGACCTCGTCGCTCACTTCGAGCGCCCCCGTCTCCTGCGTCACGGTCGTCTGGTCGTCGTGGAACGCCGGCAGGCAGTGCAGGAAGATCAAGTCCCCGGGGCTCCGCCCGGTGGCCTCGACCAGTCCGGCATTGACCTGATAGGGCTTGAGCAACGCCAGGCGGTCGGCCTTCTGCGCCTCCTCGCCCATCGAGACCCAGACGTCGGTGTACAGCACGTGGGCACCGCGGACGCTCGCCCGCGGGTCGTGCCCGATGGTGATCGTCGCGCCGTTGGCGGCGGCGATCGCCCGCGTCTGCTCGACCAGGGCGGCCTGCGGCATCAGCTCCTTCGGCGTGCAGTTCACGAAATTCATCCCCGCCTTGGCGCAGCCGATCATCAGCGAGTTGGCCATGTTGTTGCGCCCATCGCCGACATACGCCAGGGTCAAACCACGCAGGCGACCGAAGTTCTCCTGGATCGTCATCAGATCGGCCAGCACCTGCGTTGGGTGGTACTCGTCGGTCAGCCCGTTCCAGACCGGCACCCTCGCGTGCTGCGCAAGCCCCTCGACGACCCGCTGCGAAAAGCCGCGGAACAGGATGCCGTCGAACATGCGCCCGAGGACCCGTGCCGTGTCGGGCACCGACTCCTTGCCGCCCAGGTGGATGTCGTTGCGGGCCAGGTATTCGGCGCTGCCGCCCTCGTCGCGCACGGCGACGGAGGTCGCGCAGCGCGTCCGCGTCGAGCTTTTCTCGAAAATCAGCGCGATCTGCCGCCGGTGCAGGAGATCGCCGCGCACCCCGGCGCGACGGCGCGCCTTGAGCGCGAGCGCGAGATCGACAAGCGACAGCATTTCCGCATCGGAACAGTCAAGCAGCGTCAGTAACGAACGGTTTTTGAGCGATGGCATCCACGTCAAACTCATGATCAGCCTTCCCTGGCCCGCAATCGGGAATCCGGTGTCTGGCTCCCGGCAGCGGATCGCCTTGATCCGGCTCCGCGCCGGCGCAATACGGCCGGCCGCCGTGTGACCGTCATTATAGCGAACCCGGCACGCCAATACCATACCCGAAAATTTGAAATAGGGTTTGATTCAGATGCCTAAGTCGGCGATACTATCTCCGTGGGGATGACATGATAACCGTGAATCCAGAATACGTTGTCGACAAGCACCAGAAACGCAAGGCGGTTCTGGTGACGACGGATGAGTGGGAACAGATCGTCAGCGAGTTGGAGGAACTGGACGATATCCGCTTGTACGACGAGGCCTAGCGCCATGCTGCCGACAAGATCCCCTTCGAGCAGGCCGTCCGCGAGATCCAGCAGGGCTGCCAAGCGTGAACTATGCGTGATCTATGAGATTCACGATGATCGACTCTTGGTTGTTGTCATTGCCATAGGCCATCGAAAAGACATCTATCGCTGATCGAGCCCGCTGATCGAGCCAGCGCGCAGGAGCACCTGCTCGAGACACCCGCCGACTGCCTCGAAGTGATCGAGAAGTGCGTCAACTGGGAAGCCGAGCAGCTCTACGGCGTCGCAGGCCGGTGGTTGACGAGTTTCGGACGCTTCTTGCGAGATTTCAATCTTGCGACTTGCCAGGCATGTATCCTCTGTGATACGCTTCTTCCGTGATCGAAATCCGTCAAACAGAAGCTTACGCATCTTGGTTTGACCGCCTCCGGGACCGGACGGCGAAAACAAGGATCTTGCTTCGAATACGGCGTGTTTCGCTGGGTAACAGTGGAGATGCACGACCTGTCGGAGAAGGCGTCTCCGAACTGCGCGTCGATTACGGGCCGGGATACCGTGTTTATTTCTGTCAGATGGGAAAAGCGCTGGTTGTTCTGCTTGCTGGTGGCGACAAACGCACCCAGAAAACGGACATTCAAAGGGCGATCGCCCTCGCAAAGACACTTCGGGAGTGACGCATGAAGACCAAAACAAGCTTATGGGATGCCGCAGAGCATCTGAAGACACGGGATGACATGGCCGCTTATATGGCGGGGGCGCTCGAAGAGGGCGATGTCTCGTTGATTGCCGCCGCACTGGGCGACATTGCGCGAGCTCAAGGCATGACAAAAATCGCCAGAAAGACAGGACTCGGACGTGAAAGCCTTTACAAGACCTTGTCACGGGAAGGGAACCCGGAACTCGAAACGGTTTTGCGAGTATGCGATGCCGTCGGATTGAAACTCAAAGCCGTGCCCGGATGAGCGGGGCATTCGCTCTCGGTTCACCCAGTTGGCTGTCGACCCCCAGTTTCAGGGACGCGGCATCGGACAGGCGCTGATTCGGAAGATAGAGTGCATGGGCAGGGAACGCAGTGTGACCCGCCTGCGGATGGAAACGCGGATGCCGACGGTATGAAGATCGACGTGGAGAGGATGTCGAGAAGATCGTCAAGAGTGAGGTGCTCAAACGCGAGATTGTCGAAGGTGACGAAGCCGATGCCGCGCGTATACGCGTCGGCAAGTTTTATTGCAAAGGGGCCGCGCCGCGAACGGTAAAGAAATTGGACGAACCTGCCGCCTCTCCCCCGCCGCCCAGTACGCAGGAGTCAGTCACGGAGCGGCTTCTGCGGGAAGCGGAAGATCAGCAGCCCAATCTTCAATTGCCAAACTGTACGGAAGACAAGTGAGGAGTATACCGGTCGGGACGGAGCCCGACCCTCCAGGGAATGGATGCGAAGGGACGCGGACGGGTGAAAGAGGGCTGGAGGGACGGCCTCCGTGCCGTCCGCCTCTTTTGCGGATACAGAACCCGGTCGGGACGGAGCCCGACCCTCCAGGGAATGGATACGAAGGGATGCGGACGATTGAAAGAGGGCTGGAGGGACGACCTCCGTGCCGTCCGCTTGGATTGCCGTCCGCCTGGCTTCTTTAAAAACCTCATGTAATTGCATATGGACACAATGCGGGAGACTATGCCGGACGCCGAATATCCCCACCGCCACCGACCGACGCATCATGCGCCGGTCGAGCGCTTCAACGAACCGATGATTGTGCAGGTGAACGTCTGCACCAAGGATCGGCAGCCGCTATTGCAATTCGACCCCACATGCGTCACAATATGAGACATGAAACGGGCTGACCATAGGCAGGAGCGTGCCTCACATCCGCGGGAGGGATTCCCCCGGTCGGTTGCCAGCGCCAGTGCCCGCAAATCTTTCGAGCGGGAAATGATGCGCCTCCGTGGGATGTCCTTCGAGGCGCGCATTGCGGAAGCGCTCTCCTTGAATGATGACTTCTCGTGGCTGGAGCCTGTCGTTGTCACGAAGGAGACGTGATCCATGAAGGAGACGGCACCCATCCTGCGTGCTGCCGAGCAGGTCACCGATATTCTCAGACACCATCGGATTGATGCGGTGGTGATCGGCGCTGTGGCGCTCGCCGCCTATCACTATGTCCGCCAGACCCGCGATATCGACCTTGGGGTCAATGCCGATCTAGACACCTTGCGGCATGTGGTGGACTCGCTCAGGGAGGTTGGCCTGACGGCTGAACTTCATGAACCTGATGGGGCGGACCCACTGGGCGGAGTCATCGACGTCTCCGGGAGCTGAAGCAGAAGATCAGCAGCCCGTTGAACAGTCGCATATTTCACGGCA
>JAAYZJ010000286.1 GCA_012514915.1 Lentisphaerota bacterium
AGCACGCTGAAGACCACTCCCGAGGCGGCGCAAGCGACCCACGGCTGAAGGGCCCGGAGAAAGCGGTGTGGGTGGGTCTCCACGACCAGCAGGGGCAAGGCCGCCTTGGCCAGCTCCTCGACGAAGGGCGCGGCCACCACCGCAGCCCAACTTGCCATGGCGGCGCGGGTCTTGAGAAACGCCACCAGGACGGCGAAGGGACCGGCGGCCAGGGCGATGATGAGGGTGGCGAGCCAGGCGCGTGCAGGCGTGTTCCGCGCCCAGGCGGACTGAAGCCGATCCGTATAGGTGGCGCCGCCCGGCGGCGGCGCCCCGCCGGCGGCCCGGATGGCCGGCTCGTCCCAGACGGCATCCGAAAGGGCGTCGGGCGCCGGCGGAGGCTGGTCGGGCGGCTGCAGGCCAGGTTCATCTTCGACACGGACGGCGCCCGGGTCCGGGAAGGGCGGCGGCCGGTCGGGCGGCCGCAGGTGCGGCTCGTCGAAGACGCTGTCGGCGCGCATGGGGCCCTACGCCTGCCGGCGGTAGGCCGTGCCCGTGGCGGCGCAGCACGCCATGACCTGGCTCTTCTTCTGCGGCATCACGGCGCTGCCGCCGACATCGGCGCCGTCGTAGCGCAGGTTGCAGACGGCGTCGAAACCGGCGGTCTGGGCGCTCTCCAGCAGGCGGAGGGTCGCCTCGCGGCGCGCGCGCTGGAAGAGGCGGGTCATGTTGTGGGCCTCGCCGCCGAAGATGTTGCGCAGCGAGGCGGTCCAGGTCTTGAAGGTGTCGCTGGCGATGACCGCCTCCCCCGTGACCAGCGCCGCCGGCACGGAGGGGTCGGCGCCCCGCGGGACGCGGCACGTGTCGAGCCGGATCCCGAGCATCAGGGCCTCGCGGCGCGCGAGGGACTCCAGATGGCTTTTTTCCCGGAGATGGCCGACCAGGTAGCCCAGCAGCAGCAGGCCGGCGCCAATCCCGAGTCCAATGATATTTTCCATTTCGTCCGTCCTCCTAGGACGGCTGGACCGTGACCGCTGTGCCGTAGGCCAGCATCTCGGCGGCCCCCGCCGTGATGGCGCTCGTGGCGAACCGGACATTGATGACGGCGTTGGCGCCGAGTTCGGAGGCCTGCGCCAGCATGCGGCTCAGCGCCTCGCGGCGCGACTCGGTGAGCAGTTCGGTGTAGCCCTTGAGCTCGCCGCCGATCATGTTCTTGAAGCTCGCCGCGATGTCGCGGCCGACGTTCTTGGCGCGGACGGTACTGCCCTGCACCATGCCCTTGACCTCGACAATGACATGCCCTGGAACGGTTTCCGTGTTGACGACGATCATCGATGTCTCCTCCGTGCAACGGGCGCCGACAGCGGCGCCAACCGTGTGCAGCGTAGCCCTCCTCCGCGGCCTTGTCAATCCCTTCGGCACTTTCATCTGGCACGAACAGATCATAGATCCTATACTCGGGAATCGGTTCCGCCATTGTTTGACACACCTACTAGGAGAAGAACACATGCAACTCACTTACGCCTTCATTGGTTGCCTGTCGCTCGCCGTCGGGCTGTCGGTGGTTGC
>JAAYZJ010000287.1 GCA_012514915.1 Lentisphaerota bacterium
ACACCGTCAAGCGGCTGAAGAAAGGGGCGCGCGGAGTCATGCGCCACGTCACCGGCAAGGAGCTCTCGGAGGGACTTTGCGCCTTCGCGATCGAGGAGTACGGGCCGATGGCCCGCTTCACCCTGGCGGCCTGGGGCCTGCACCGGACGGAGGACTTCGGCGAGGTCGTCTTCAAGCTGATCGAGGCGGGACGGCTCGGCAAGACCGAGAACGACCGCAAGGAGGACTTCGCGGGGCTCTTCGATCTGGCGGCCGAGCTGAGCGCCCCGTTTGCCGTCGAGGAGCCTCCACCGCCCATGCGCCCGATTCATCGTCCGCGTCCTCAGTGAGCGAAGCGAACGGTCCTCGTCCTCGCGCTCGACGGGTCACGGATGAGCATCAAGAACGAGAACGAGGACGATGGATCCGTTGATGCAGGCGAGGTCCGTGCAAGGCGAAAATCGGGTTATTCCGCCAGGCACCCCACCCCCTCGAGGACGCACGAGGGCCGATAGGCAAACCGCTGCATCTCGCGCTCGGTTGTCACGCCGCTCATCACGAGCACCGTCGCGATTTCGGCCTCGATGCCGGCGATGATGTCGGTATCCATGCGGTCGCCGACGATCACCGTCTCCTCGCGCGTCACCCCCAGCGTCTTGAGCGCATGGCGCATGATGAGCGGATTCGGCTTGCCGACGTAGTAGGCGCGGGAACCCGTCGTGAGTTCGATCGGCGCCATCAGGGCGCCGGTCGCCGGCACCAGCCCCTCTTCGGCGGGGCCCGTCAGGTCGGGGTTGGTCCCGATCAGCTTGGCCCCCGCCAGGACGTGGCGGATGGCGCGGACGATGCGCGGAAAGGCATATTCCGGCGTCTCGCCGACCACCACATAGTCGGGATCGTTGTCGTTCATCGAATAGCCGACGTCATAGAGCGCGCTAATCAGGCCGGGCTGGCCGATCACGTAGGCCGATCCGTCCGGCTTCTGCGAGGCCAGGAAAGAAGCCGTGGCCAGGGCGCTGGTGTAGAAATGGCGATCCTCAACGTCGATGCCCATGCGTTGCAGCTTCTCGCGCAGCTCGCGCGGCGTCCGCTCGCTGCTGTTGGTCAGAAACAGAAAATCCTTCCGCTCGCGGTAGAGCCAGGCCACGAATTCACGGGCACCCGGCAGCAGGCGGCCGCCGTGGTAGATGACCCCGTCCATGTCGCAGATGAAGGCGCGTCGTGTTCGCAGGGCGTCCAGTTCCGTCATTTCAATCCTTCAGGGCGACCGCCAGCGCGGCGGCCACGTGGCGCAGATTGGCGTCCCATTCCTCGGCCAGCGGATCGAGCACGGCCATCTCGGCGCCGAGATGTGCGGCCAGCGCGCGGATGGGGCGCGGATCGACCTGCGGGTCGGCAAAGAGGACGCGGACGCGCGCCTGCCGGGCGCGCTCGACCAGCCGGGCGAGCTCCCGCGGCGCCGGTTCGCGCCCCCCCGCCTCGACCGCCGTCTGGACCAGTCCGAAGCTGCGGGCGAAATAGCTCCACGAGGGGTGGTAGACCCAGAAGGTCCGCCCCTTGACCGGCTGCAGGGTTGCCTCCAGTTCGCGCTGGAGGCCGGTGACCCGGCGTGAGAAGGCGGCCAGCGCCTGGTCGAAAGCGACCCGCTGGCCGGGCAGGAGGGTTTGCAGGGCGGCGCAGGTGTTGGTCGCGAGCTGCGCCATGCCGACGGGCGAGAGCCAGATATGGGGATCGCCGCCAGCCGTGCAGTCGGCATGCGCATGGTCATGCTCGTGGACGTGGGGCGCCCCATCGTCGGCCAAACGCTCGATTTGCCGGTCGACCGGGAAGGCAGGCAGCCCCGGGATCGTGCCGCGGATCTTGGCCAGCAGCGTCTGCTCGAACGGCAGCCCGATCGTCAGCCAGCCGCGGGCGGCGGCCAGCCGCGCCAACTGCCATCCCGTGGGCTCGAACGTGTGGGGATTCTGGCCCGGTGCCACCATCACTTCGACCTCGACCGCGTCGCCGGCCAGTTGCCGCACCAGCCAGCGCTGGGGCGGCAGCGTGACGACCACGACCGGCCTGGCGGCGGCCCATCCCGCCGCCAGCGCCAGCAGCAGCGGCAGCAGCCGCGACAGGGTGAGTGTGGGCAACCGCATGCGCCTCCTCTCCCGGGACGCGCCCTAGCGGGCGAGCCGCGCGGCCAGCGCCTGCGTGAAGGCCTGCGGCTGGCGCGGCGCCGCGCCTTCCGCCACCCGGGCGAGATCCAGGAGCAGCCCCGCCTCGGCGGCAAACGCCTCGTCGTCGCGCTCGGACGGAAAGCGTTCGAGCAGGAGGACCAGCAGCGGATGGGACGCGTTCAGCTCGAGTGTCCGCTTCTGCTTCGGCACCTCCTGGCCCATCGCCTCCATCATCCGCAGCATGCCGGGATTGAGTGCCTGCTCGTCGGCGACGAGACAGCAGGCCGAATCGGTCAGCCGGCTGCTCAGCCGCACATCCTTGACGTCATCCGACAGGCTGGCCTTCAGCCAGTCGAGCAGCGGACGGAAGCGCTGGTCGTCGGCCTCGCGCTGCTTCTTCGCCTCGGTCTGCTCCGTCTCGCTGCCCAGGTCGATCTCCCCGTGGTTGATGGCGCGCAGCTTGCAGCCATCGTACTCGGCGAGCTGGTCGAGGATCCAGGCGTCGATCGGATCGGCGAAGAAGAGGACGTCGAGCTGCCGCTTGCGGAAAGCCTCGAGCTGCGGTGACTGCCGCGCCTGGGCCAGCGACTCGGCGGCCAGGAAGTAGATCTCCTTCTGGTCCGGCGGCATCGCGTCGCGGTACTGACGCAGCGAGATCAGTTTGCCCTCGTCGG
>JAAYZJ010000288.1 GCA_012514915.1 Lentisphaerota bacterium
CGGCGCCAGCAGCAGAGGGAAGCCGGCGACTCGGCAGTCGGCACCGATCGGGCCAGGCGATGCGAGAGCTTGGCGATGGCGGGACGCGCTCGACGAACCGTCTCACGTACGAAAAGTTCAGAGCCAATGACCAGCCCGTCGCTCCAGTGGCGCACGCGGCGCCGGGCCGTGAGGAGAAAGGCGCAAGGCGGCGTCGTTTCGATACTGCCCTGCGCGGCCGCATCTTCGGCAGCGTCGCGCGCGAACCGTTCCTGCAACGCGTGCAGTGCTTCCGTCGCATCGCTTCCCGTGAAGGGCGTGGGCAGGGCGGGCGCAAGGAAGGTGGCGACCGCGTCGGCAAAGGGATGGTGGCCGGTCTGCGCCCACTTGCCGTAGGAGCAGAAGCGATAGTCGGCGGGGTCGATGGCGATCCCGGCACGAACGGCATTGCGCTCGACATAGGTCCAGCACGCCCAGAGCGCCTGTCCCGGCTCGATGACGGTGTTCTTGAAGCGGCCTGCCCAGAGGGGGCCGCGGCGTCGCACGGGACGCGTGCGGTTGTACCACGAGGCGCAGAGGTGCTGGAAGTGGCTCATGAACCAGCTTACATCGCGCAGCCGCGCCGCCCATTCGGCGCAGACCGGCGTTCCCGGGCGGATCTTGCGCTTCTCCTGGTGGAAGGCGGCATAACGGGCGGCCGTTTCCTCTTCCGACGGTACCTCGGCTGCTGCCTGCAGGATGATGTGGAAGTGGTTGGACATGAACGAGTAGGAGACGACCCGCACCATGTAGAAGGCGGCCAGCCGCATGAGGATGCGGACAAAGACCTCCTTCTCGGCATCGCCGAATGGGCGGTCGTCCCGGGTGCCGACGGCCCGGTTGTAGCAGTGGTGCCAGGTGTCCCTGTAGTCGGGTTTGATCCGCGTGTGTCGCATGACGTCGTCCTTTCAGGTTGGTGTTCCGGGAATAGCAAGTCTCTTCACCCTATATGAAGCGTCGACGCCACCAAATTTCCACAGGGAAAACGACAATAATTTATCTGTCCCCTGTGCTGCTGGATTTTCCGCGAACTTGGCGCCGCGATCACCAAGATCGGCGTCGCGCCGGACGGTCTCAACATCAACGCCGCTTGCGGGGCGCTGCATCCCGAGGCCATGGCGCGGCTCGTGCGCGAGCAGGGGGCCGACATCGGCATCGCCCTGGACGGCGATGCCGACCGTGTGATCCTGGCCGACGCCGGCGGCAACATCGTGGACGGCGACCGTGTGCTGGCGGCCTGCGCGATCGCCTTCAAGCAGCGCGGTCTGCTCGACGGGAACACGTTCGTCGTCACCAGCATGAGCAACCTCGGACTTCACGAAGCGATGCGCCGCCACGGCATCGCGGTCGAGGTCACCGACGTCGGCGACCGCCACGTGATCGACGCCATGCGCAAGGGCGGCTACGCGCTGGGCGGGGAGAAATCGGGGCACCTGATCTTCCACCGCCACGCGACGACCGGCGACGGGATCATCAGCGCGCTGCAGGTCATGCGCATCATGAAAGAGGAGGGCCGGACCCTGGCCGAGCTCGCCGACTGCATGACGGAGTACCCGCAGCGGCTCGTCAGCCTCCCCGTCCGGGAGAAGCTCCCCATCCACACGATCCCCGCGCTCGCCGAAGCCATCAAGGCCTGCGAAGCCGCGCTGGGCGACAGCGGGCGCGTCATCGTCCGCTACTCCGGCACGGAACCCAAGCTCCGCCTGCTCGTGGAGGCGCGCGAGGCGGAGGTTGTCGATCACTGGATCGCGGCCCTGTCTCAGGCCGTGGCCGGGGCGTTTGCCCATTGAGGGGAGGGGAGATTACCATTGACCCCGCGCGCCATTTGCGGGATTGTATCCGCATGACAGAAGCCGCCGCCACAGCCTGCACCGCAGCCGCCCACTGCCTGGGCCACGCCCGCCACGTCCTCGACCTCGAGATCGAGGCGATCCGCCGCACCCGCGAGACGCTTGGAGGCGCCTTCGAGCAGGCCATCGCCATGATGCTCGAAACGATCGCCCGCCCCGCCAAGATCGTGGTCTCCGGCGTGGGCAAGAACCTGTCGATCGCCGAGAAGATTTCGGCCACGCTGGCCAGCACCGGATCGACCAGCGTCGTCCTCAACCCCGTCCAGGCCATGCACGGCGACCTGGGCATCCTGGCGCCGGGCGACGTGCTGCTGGCCCTCAGTTTCTCCGGCGAGTCGGATGAGATCCTGGCCCTGATCCCCGCCGTGCGGCGGTTGGGGATCCCCGTCATCGCCCTGACGGGCCGCCTCGACAGCTCGCTGGCCGCCTGCAGCGAGATTGTGCTGCCCGTGCGGATCGACCGCGAGGCGTGCCCCTTCAACATGGCGCCGACCGCCAGTACGACGGCGACGCTTGCCCTTGGCGACGCGATCGCCATGGTTCTGCTCGAGGCCCGCGGCTTCACGCGCGACGACTACGCGCGGCTCCATCCGGCCGGCGCGATCGGCCGCACCCTGCTGACACGCGTGGCCGACATCATGCGGACGGGAGCGGCGATCGCCACCATTCCGGCCACCGCGCGCGTGCAGGATGCGATCATCGCCATGACGCAGGCCAAATGCGGCTCGGCGTGCGTGGTCGACGCGGACGGCGGACTGCGGGGCATTTTCACCGATGGCGACCTGCGGCGCCACCTGACGCGCACCCCCGATCTGCTGACGCGGCCGATCGCCGGGCTGATGACCGCCCATCCCATCCGGGTGCGCCGGGATCAACTGGCCGTCGATGTGCTGCAGCTCTTTGAGCGCCACAAGATCGACGATTTGCCCGTCGTGGACGAGGCGGACCGCCTGGTGGGCTGCATCGACATCCAGGATCTGCCGCGCCTGAAGATCCTGTAGCCGGTCAGGCACCCGCTGGAGGGGCTTGCAGCTCGCGCCGGGCGTCTTCCCAGTTGGGGAGGTGATGGTCGAGCAGCGCGTAGAAGCGGGTATTGTGCGGCTGCACGACGTAGTGCAGCAGTTCATGCACGACGATGTATTCCAGGCAGGCGGGCGACCGGCCGGCCAGTTCCAGATTGATGGTGATCGTGCGCGACCGCAGACTGCAGCTGCCCCAGCGCGACCGCATCCGGCGCACACGCGCCTTGGGCGCGGCGATGCCCAGCCGATGCGACCAATGCTCAACCAGAGGAATCAACGCCTCCTCGACGCGCGCGCGCAGCCAGGCGTCCAGCATCTGGCTGCGCGCCTCGAGCGGGGTGGACGCCGGCGCCGCGCAGCGGATCCGGTCCCGCACACAGGTGATGGCAGCCGGTGTTGCCACCGTCTGCTCCAGCGAATAGGTGCGCCCCCAGAGCAGGATCTGATGACGGCGCCCAAGTTCCGCCATCCGTTCCTCATGAACCCGCAGACGCGCCTGCTGCCGCTCGATCCAGGGGATTTGTTCCCGGATGCACGACTCAGCCTGGGCCGGTGGACAGCGGCGCGGCACGCTCACGTGAACCGGGCCGGTGGCCGAAGTCACGCGCAGATAGATGCGCCGGATCGGTTTGTAGGTGACCGTGGCGACGACATGATCCACGATCATCGGCTCGCTGACTGTCGGGGAAACCTTCATCACCTGCTGGGTTTAGATGCCGCCGATCAGCAGGAATCCGCCTGCTGCCAGACAGTATACGCCAAACATCCAGAAATGGCCACTGTTCAGCACGCGCAGCAGCACGGTGATGGCCCCGTAGCCCACCACGGCCGCCACGAGGGCTCCCAGCGTCAGGACGCTCCAGGACGGTCCGGATGCGCCGGGGGCGCCGCCACGCTCAAACAGGCTGAGCAGCGTGCCGCCCAGCAGCGGCGGAATGCACATCAGGAACGAGAACTCGGCGGCATGCGCCGGCGCCAGGCCGAGGTGCCGCGCCACGACGATTGTCGCCCCCGACCGGCTGATGCCGGGGAGGATCGCCAGCGCCTGCGCCAGGCCGATGACCCCCGCGCGCCAGGCGTTCAGGGGCGCGTCGGCCTGGGCGGGCGTGGGTGGCGCGTCGACCGCGGAGGGGCGGCGGCGCAGACGGAGGGAGAGGAGTCCCCCGCCGGTGGCCAGCAGCATCGCCGCTGCCAGACGGGGACTTTCGTAGGCCGCCTTCAGCGGCTCGTGGAATAGCAGATAGACGCCGATGATCGGCAGCGACGCCAGCAGGAGCAAGCCGCACTGGCGCCTCGCAGCCGAATCACGCCGGAAAAAGCCCCTCAGCAGGGCGGCCAAACGGAGCCGGTAGTGCAGACAGACGGCCAGCAGCGTGCCGAAGTGAAGCATCATCTCCACCCGCACGCCGGGTGGGTTGAAATCCAGCAGACGCGCGGCGACGAGTAAATGTCCTGAACTGCTGATCGGCAGGAATTCTGTGATTCCCTGCAGAACCGCCAACAGGGCGACGCTCAGATAGGCATGCACGGGCAATACGACCTTTCGACAAAAAAAGGCCGATTCCCGAAGGAATCGGCCTTTCGAAAGAATTGGCGGGAGAGACGGGGCTCGAACCCGCAACCACCGGATCGACAGTCCGGTGCGCTAACCAATTGCGCCACTCCCCCGTAAAACGGAGCGCAATATACCTGATCTTCCCTCCGAGGGCAACAGGAAAATTTTGGAAAATTTGGGAATCCATGCATGGGCATCCCATGGTCACGCGGGCGCATCGCAGTTGATGTTGCGCGCAATCTCAACGGCGTTGCGCCCGGCCACGCCACCCTCCTGTTTTTTTTTCTGATTTTTTTTCGCGCGGCGCTTGACGGGGTGAGGGGGAAGTGGTATCTTCCGCGTCCTTGCCAC
>JAAYZJ010000025.1 GCA_012514915.1 Lentisphaerota bacterium
CCCGAGTTCGTCAGTCGGGAGCCGGGACGGCTTTTCTTTGCGCGTTTTTTGCGCGTAACCCGTTGTCGTTTCACAGACGCGATCTGGGAACGGCGATGTAGTCTAGACCACCCTATTGCGGAAGGCCGTTGGAATGACCGATACTGAGGCATGTTTCTGAATCGCCAGAAGCGACGCAAGCACGGGGCGGAGTACGAGTACTGGGAACTGGTACGCACCGTGCGTACGTCATCGGGGCCGCGTCACGAGACGGTGGCGTATCTGGGAAAACTGGAGGAGTGCGAGGCGAGGCAGCGATACGGTTGGTCGGATATCGACGCGTTGCTGGAGGGGCGCGAGCCGGACGTGCAGTTGACGTTGGAGCTGCCGGGGGTGCGGCCGGAAACGGAGCCGGCGTGGCGGCGGGTGAACGTGCGCGGGGTGCGGGTGGAACGCGTGCGGGAGTTCGGCCGGATTTGGGCGGCGCTGTCGGTTTGGCGGCGATTGGGTCTGCACCGGTTGTTGGCGGAAGCGATCGCGAGTGGACAGGAGGACGTGGGCTGGGATTTCGTGGCGTGCATCCTGGCGGTGGGACGATTCTGCGCCCAGGCGAGCGAGTTGGGGGTGGCGGAACGCTGGTACGGGAGCACGGCGCTGCCGGACATTCTCGGCGTGCCCGTGGACCGGGTGCACGAGAGCCGTCTCTACCGGGGGCTGGACCAGTTGCTCGACTGCAAGGACGCGATCTGCCGCCATCTGCAGCAGCGCTGGGGAGACTGGTTCGGCACAGACTTCGACTTCCTGCTGTATGCGGATCGGCCGCTGGCTGGGCCGCAACCCGGCGGCCGAGCGCGTGTTCGAGGTCGAGGTGGCCAAGGATGCAGACGGTCGGGCGTGTGGCCTGCTGGTGGGCGAGCGTTCAGATCACCTGGACTGGGCGTCCCTGGTGCAAGGCGCCTATCTGCTGCGGACCAACCATGCGTCCGAGGACCCGAGCGAACTCTGGAAGTGGTACATTCAGCTGACTCAGGCCGAATCGGCCTTCCGGACCTCCAAGAGCGACCTGGCGCTGCGCCCGGTCTTCCACCACAAGGAGCACCGCGTCGAAGCGCACATCCTCGTCTGCTTCCTCGCCTTGGCGATGTGGCGCACGCTGGAACAGTGGCTCGCATCGAAAGGCCTGGGCACCTGCGCCCGGCAGTTCCTGTTGGAGATGGACACGGTCCACTCCCTCGACGTCATCCTGCCCACCGACACCGGTTCTCCCATCCACCTGCGGACCGTCTCCAAGCCGGAGAAGCCCCTGGCCGTGCTCTTGGCGCACCTGGGCCTTCAGGTGCCACAGACTCCAAAACAACTCGAGAATGTAGTCTAGAATCTGGCGAGCGTCTTGTTGATTTCCAACGACTTACGCGCAAGGAAAGCGCAAAACTGACGAACTCGGGCTAGGCGAGACGCCGTCGCCCTACCACGTTCTCATCCTCGATTCTCCTCCGTGACTCGTCGAGAACGAGGACGAGGATCGTTCGCTTCGCTCACTGAGGACAAGGACGATCGGAAGCGAAAGAGGGGCTTCAGTCCTTCGGCGGGGGGCTGGCCCGCAGGTTGAACGCATGGGGCAGCAGCGCGCCGAGCGTGATGGCGACGGGCGGTGCGCCGGCGTCGACCAGGGGCACGCAACGGACGGGCATGGCGGGCGGGCAGAATTCGGCCAGCACCTGGCGGCAGATGCCGCAGGGGGTGGCCGGGGCGACGTTGCCGGCCGCGACCACCAGTGCCGCGAAGGCGCGGTGCCCCTCGGCGATGGCGCGCGCCAGCGCCACGCGCTCGGCGCACAGCGTCGCCCCGTACGAGGCGTTCTCGACATTGCAGCCGGTGACGATCGCGCCGTCGGCCGTGAGCAGCGCCGCCCCGACCCGGTAGCGGGAGTAGGGGCAGTGGGCGCGCGCGGCGGCGTCGCGCGCGGCCTGTTCGAGGCGTTTCCAGTCCGGCCTCATGCGGGTGAATCCAGGGTTTCGAGGATCAGGGGGCGTTCGGCGGGGCGCTCGGGCGCGATGACGATCCCGGCCAGGATCTGCTTTTCCGCCCGGCCGGCGTCGGTCACGCCGCGGGCGTGGATGTGCGCCAGCGGCATGCCCGCCTCGACGGCGGTGCCGACGGGGCAGAGGCGGGAGAGGCCGACCGACGGGTCGATGCTGTCGGTGGCCAGGCGCCGCCCCGCGCCGAGGGCCAGGACGGCGCGCCCGAGCTTGTCGGCATCGAGATCGGCGACGAAACCGGCGTGCGGCGCGGGCAGGTCGCGGATCACCGGCGCGACGGGGAGGCGCGCGGTGTTGTCGATCGCCCGGACGTCGCCGCCCTGGGCCGCGACCATCCGCTTGAAGACCTCCAAGGCCTCGCCCTTGTCGAGCAGCGCGGCCAGGGCGGGGCACGCCTCGTCGAACGAAACGAACACGCCCGACAGCACGGCCATGCGGGCCGTCAGCTCGATGGACAATTGCCGCACCTCGGCGGGACCGCCGCCGCGCAGGACCTCGACGGCCTCGGCGACCTCGACGGCATTGCCGATCGCCGCGCCGAGCGGGCGGTCCATGTCGGTGATGACGGCGGCCAGGCGGCGGTTCAGCGCCTGGCCCGTGCGGATCAGGCTGCGGGCGAGCCCGCGGGCCTGGTCGAGGGTCGTCATAAAGGCGCCGCGGCCGCACTTGACGTCGAAGACCAGCGTCCGGGCGCCTCCCGCCAGCTTCTTTGACATGATGCTGGCGGTGATCAGCGGGATGCTGGGGACGGTGCCGGTGACATCGCGCAGCGCGTAGAGCTTGCGGTCGGCGGGGGCGAGCGTCTCGGTCTGGCCGATCATGCAGCAGCCCACATCGCGCACGATGCGGCGGAAGGCGGGGATGGCGAGACGGACGTTGAAGCCCGGGATGGACTCGAGCTTGTCGAGCGTGCCGCCGGTGATGCCCAGGCCACGTCCCGAGATCATGGGGACGGCCAGTCCGGCCGCCGCCGCCAGCGGGGCGATCACCAGCGAGAGCTTGTCGCCGATGCCGCCGGTGGAGTGCTTGTCGGCCGTCGGCCGGGGCCAGCCGTCGAAATCGAGCACCTCGCCTGTGCGCATCATGGCGTCGGTCATGGCGGCGGTTTCCCGCGCGGTCATGCCGCGGAACACGACCGCCATCGCGAAGGCGGCCATCTGGTAGTCGGGGATCTCGCCGGAGGCATAGCCTCGCATCAGCGCCTGGATCTCCTCGGGGAGGAGCTCGGCGCCGTCGCGCTTGCGTTCAATCAGCCATTTCGTGAGCATGTCGGGGTGGAGTTAGAACAGGTTGCCGGCGACCCGCGCGAGGATCGGGCCCAGCAGCACGATGAACACGGCGGGGAAGATGAAGAGCATCAGCGGCCCGAGCAGCTTGACGGGCGCCTCGTTGGCCAGCCGCTCGGCGCGGTCAAAGCGGCGCTGGCGCATCTGGTCCGACTGGATACGGAGGATCAAGCCGATGCTCACGCCGAGTTCGTCGGCCTGGATCAGGGCGAAGGCGAAGGAGCGGATATCGGGCTGGTTGACCCGCTCGGCGAGGTTGCGCAGCGCGGTGCGGCGTGAGGCGCCGAGCTGGATTTCGTGGATCATGCGGACGAGCTCCTCAGTCAGGGGGTCCATGCGGCGGCGCTCGATGGTCCGCTGGAGGCCGGTCATGAAGTCGATGCCGGCCTCGACGGAGAGCGTGAGCAGGTCGGTGACGAAGGGTAGGGCGCGCTGGATGGAGAGGTGGCGCAGGCGGATCATGCGGCGCAGCCAGAGCAGGGGGTGGAGGTAGGCGGCGACGATGCCCAGGAGGCACAGCGGCGTCAAGTGTTCACGGAGGGTCGGATCGACGCGCGCCAGCAGGAGCATGGCCAGAGACCAGACCGCGCCGAAGAGGAGAGGGCTGAGGAAGCGGATGGCCAGGAACTCGTCGCTGGAGAGGAGGCCGTCGAAACCCGACATGACGAGCTGGCGATCGGTCAGGGCGCGCGACTGGCGCAGGGCGGGATGCCGCGCCAGCGGTCTGAGATTGCCGGCGAACGGCAGCAGCAGGCGGAAGGCGAGGGGCAGGGCGCGCTCCTGGCGGCGCCCGTCGGCCAGCGTGACGTAGGTGATTTGCCGGGCGATGTGGAGGCAGTAGTAGGCTACGCCGGCGGCGCAGGCGCCCCAGCCCAGCATGATGGTCAGTTGAAACAAGAGCGTGGTCATGGGTTCAGACGTCGATGCGGATGATTTTCCGGATCAACAGGCCGCCGAGCGTCAGGAGGATGATGACCGCGGCCATGGCGGCCAGTCCGGATGGACTCCGGAGGTAGGGGAGCATGATCTCGGGACGGAAGACGGCCATGGCGACGCCGACGGCGACGGGCATGGCGCCGACGATGACGCCCTGCAGGCGGCCCTGGGCCGTGAGCGTAAGGACGCGCCGCTCGATGCGCATTCGCTCGCGGATCGTCAGCGAGATCTTGTCGAAGATCTCGGTCAGGTTGCCGCCGGTGCGCCGGGCGATCTCCATGGCGGAGCAGACGAGTTCGAGATCCTCGCTGCCGACCCGGCGGACCAGGTTGTCGAGGGCGTCGGCGAAGCCGATGCCCACGCGCGTCTGCTGCAGGAAGACCTCGAACTCCTGGGCGATGGGGTTTTCGCCGTTGGTGACGACGGTCTCGAACGCCTGGGTGATGCTGAATCCAGCCCGGAGCGCATTGCTGATCTGGGCCAGCGCCTCGACGAGCTGCTCGTTGAAGCGGCGCCGACGGCGCTCCTTGAGGAGCATCAGGATGTGCTTGGGGAGCTGGAAGGCGGCAGCCGCCGCCGCGGCGCCGCAGGCCATGCCGGCCAGGGTCATGACAGGCTTGTCGGGGTTGAAGAGCAGCAGCATGAACAGCACGAAGGCGGCGCAGGCACAGGCCCAGCCCGCCTCGGCGATCCGCCGCGGGGGGATGAAGAGGAAGAGATCCTCGAACTGCCGCGCGGTGGCGTCGCTATAGTGTCCCGTGTAGCTCTCGGCGCCGGCGGCGAGTGCGCGGATCAGGACATAGGCCAGCAGGGCGGCGGACACGCCCGCCGCGCCGAGGGCGAGCCAGGCCAGCCAGGGCAGGCTCATGACGCCCCTCCCTCGGCCGCGTGCGGCTGGAACACGGCGATATCCAGCGCGATGCCGCGCGACTTCAACTCGTCGAAGAACGTGGGGATGGCGCCCGTGGGCCGCTGGCGCCCCAGGACGCGGCCGTCGGGGTCGACGCCCGTCTGGACGAACGTGAAAATGTCCTGCATGACCGTCTGCGTCCCCTCGAGCCCGAGGACCTCGGTGATGTGCGTGATCCGCCGCGAACCGTCGCTCAGCCGCGATTCATGGACGATCAGATCGACCGCCGAGACAATCTGCTCCCGGATGGCGCGCGAGGGAAGATCCATGCCCGCCATCATCACCATCGTCTCCAGGCGGGCGATTACGTCGCGCGGCGAATTGGCGTGCACGGTGGTCAGCGAGCCGTCGTGGCCGGTGTTCATGGCCTGCAGCATGTCCAGCGCCTCGCCGCCGCGGCACTCCCCGACGATGATCCGGTCGGGGCGCATGCGGAGCGAGTTGCGAACCAGGTCGCGGATCGTGATGGCTCCGCGCCCCTCGATATTGGGTGGACGGGCCTCCAGGCGGACCAGGTGGGGCTGGCCGAGCCGCAGCTCGGCCGCGTCCTCGATCGTCACGATCCGCTCATCGGGTGGAATGTAGTCGCTCAGCACGTTCAGCAGCGTCGTCTTGCCCGATCCGGTGCCGCCCGCGACGATGATGTTCTTGCGCATCTGGACGCACACCTTGAGGAAGGTGGCCATTTCCGGCGACCAGGTGCCGAAGCGAACCAGGTCGTCCTCGGTGAGCGGCACCTTGGAAAACTTGCGGATCGTCACGCAGGGGCCCGTGAGCGAGAGCGGCGGGATGATGGCGTTGACGCGCGAGCCGTCGGGGAGGCGCGCGTCGACATAGGGCTGGCTCTCGTCGATGCGGCGGCCGATGGGCGAGACGATCCGCTCGATGATCGCCTGGACCGAGGCGTCGTCGATGAAGCTCTGGTCCGTCAGGATCAGCTTGCCGTGGCGCTCGACGAAGACCTGCTGCGGGCCGTTGATCATGATCTCCGTCACGCTGTCGTCGGCCAGGAAATCCTCGAGTGGTCCCAGACGGAGGGCCTCGTTGTAGATGTCGCGCGCGAGCGCGTCGGGATCCATGCCCGCGGGGAGACGATCCCGCACATCGGCGATGACCGTGGCGAGGGTCTCGCGGGCGCGCTGCTGCAGTTCCGCGGCGTTGATCCGCGCGGCGGTGAGCCGCTTGAGGTCGAGGCGCTGGACGAGCTCGCGGTGGATCTGGTTCTTGATCTCGCGCCGCACAGCCCGCTGCGGATCGACGGGCGGCTGGGGCGCGGGCGCCGGGCGCGGGCGTGCCGCGGGACGGTCGGGCGCCGCCGGCGGCGGTGCGGGGGCGGCGGGCGGTGATGCGGCGGCGGCCTGGAGGGGCTCCGGCGGCGCGGCCGAGGGGGGGATGGGGGCGCGCCGCACGGCGACGACATAAGGGCCGATGGCGATCTCCTGGCCGGGGCGCAGGAGCACCCGGCCGGCGGCCGGGCGGCCGTCGATGCGCGTGCCGCTCGCCGAACCCAGATCCTCGATCGTGCCCTCGCCGGCAGCGAGCGCGAGGCGGGCATGGCGCTCGCCGACCTCGGCGTGCCGCAGGCGGAGCTGGCAGCCTTCGCCGCTGCCGATAATGAATGTCCCCACCGGCAGCTCGCAGGGGACGGGGGCGGCCCCCGGCGGGGTGATGATGAATGCGAAGGGGGCGTCCATCGTACTCACTCCCGCTTGCGCAGCAGCGTCCGCTGGCGGTGGAGATTCAGCGACTCGATCTCGGTTTCAATCTTTTCGAAGTTGACGCGGGGGAGGCTCGGTTCATAGTGCACGTCGCCGGGGTTGCGCAGCGCCAGCGCCAGGCGCCCCTTGATCTGCTCGGCGAACACCAGCATCTCCGCCTCGCGGGGGGTCACCTCGAGGGTGACGGTGCTGTAGCCGCCGCCCGCGCGGCTGCTGGCACCGATCAAGGATTTGGCCGTGTCGGTGCCGGTGGCCAGCACGGTGACATCCTGGATGATCGTCAGCGTGACGAGCTCGAGTTCGCCGGGATGCTGGCGGGAGGGGAACGAGAAGGTGCCGATGACATCGATCCGGTCGTTGGGGCGCACCATGCCGCTGACCGCCGCGGCGCCGTTGACGTTGATGGAGAGGGCCCGCATGCCGTTCTTGATGTCGCCCGCCAGGCCGCGGCTCCCCGGCGCGCCGCCGTCGATGTCCGACCAGAAGATCGGGGTGCCGCTGTCGAGACGGTTGAGGGTCTTGCGGTTCAGCAGGTCGCGGTATTGCTCCTCCAGCACGGCGTCGGGCCGCAACTGCTGTTCGACGACGGGAATCGAGCCCAGATCCCTGGCCGTCAGGACGGTGCCCGCCGGCAGGGGCTTGTCGACCGTCATGACCCGCACCTGGCGGTAGCGTTTCTCGATCGCCGCCAGACGGTTCTTGACCTCCTGATCCTTGGCCGCCAGGTAGTGATGGGTGAGGAACGCGGCAAGCAGGCCGATGAAGACGGCCAGGACGAGGATGATGCGCTGTTTCATAGGCAACTCGACTTTTCCGGGCAAGCAGTAGAACACGGGAAATATAGCATAGTCGCGACCCTGTAAGAAGCAAAACCGGCGGGGCGTGGGGCAGTGGGGCAGCGGTGGCGGCGCTGGAGACGGCTAGTGGTGATCACGGCGGGGCTGTTCCAGAAGGGGCTGACTTGTCGGACGCCGCCGGCGTCCCCGCGCCGGTCAGGCCTCGACCCGCAGCAGGAAGTAGTTTTTCTTGCCGCTGCGGAGGACGGCCAGGCGACCCTCGATGAGATCGGTTGCGGCCAGTGTGGCGTCGAGGCCCTCGACGCGGCGGTTGTTGAGGCTGACCCCGCCCTGCTGCACCAGACGACGCGCCTCGCCCTTGCTGGCCGTCATGCCGGCCAGCGCCATCGTCTCGAACAGCGGCTTGCCGAGGACCGCGGCGGCCGCGAGCGTGGCGGAGGGGACGGTGGCGAAAATCTTCTCGAGGTCGCCGGCGCCCAGTCCGTCGAGCGCGCCGCCGAAAAGCGCCGCCGTGGCCTGCCGGGCGATGGCCAGGCCGCGCTCCCCGTGGACGGCGCGCGTGACCTCCTCGGCGAGGACCTGCTGCGCCTCGCGCCGCTCGGGCGCGGCCGCCAGGGACGCCTCGAGTTCGGCAATGCGCTCCAGGGGCAGGAACGTGAAGATCTTGAGGTAGCGGATGACATCCGCGTCCGCCGCGCGCATGAAGAACTGGTAGAAGTCGTAGCAGGGCGTCTTGCGCGCATCGAGATAGATGGCGTTCCCCTCGCTCTTGCCGAACTTGCGGCCGGCGCTGTCGCAGACCAGCGGAAAGGTGAGGCCGAAGGCCTCGCGCCCCTCGACGCGCCGCACGAGTTCGGTTCCCGCGGTGATGTTGCCCCACTGGTCCGAACCGCCGATCTGGAGCGTGCAGCCGGTGGTGCGGTTCAGATGGAGAAAGTCGTAGCCCTGGAGAATCTGGTAGCAGAACTCCGTGAAGCTCATCCCATCGTCGGTCTCCATGCGCTTCCGGACACTATCCTTGGAGAGCATCGTCCCCATGCGGAAGTAGCGGCCGACCTGGCGGAGGAAATCGATGAAGGTCATCCCCGCGTACCAGTCGTGGTTGTTTACCAGCAGGGCAGGATTGGGGCTGCTGGGATCGAAATCGAGGAAACGCGCGAGGTTCTCGCGGATCCCGATCAGGTTGGCCTCGACCGTCTCGGCCGTGAGCAGTTGGCGCTCCGCGCTCTTGCCCGAGGGGTCGCCGATCAGCCCGGTGGCGCCGCCGACGAGCGCGATGACGCGGTGGCCGGCCCGCTGGAAATGGGCCAGCGCCATGATCGTGACGTAGTTGCCCGCCTGGAGGCTATCTGACGTGGGGTCGAAGCCGGCATAGACGACCAGCGGCTGGTCGAGGGCGGTTTCCAGCGCGGGGCTGGTGACCGCGTCAAGCAGATGGCGTTCGCGGAGCGTGGTAAGCAGGTTGGACATGGCTCGGGATCCTTGAAACCGCGCACGGAGGGTGCCCGGGCTGCGGATGGGCGCTGGCGGTTGAAAATTGCTATTTTACCGTCCCCGGGTGAAAACGCAAGTCCGGGGACCGTGCGACAGTCCGGGGACCGTGCGAACAGCAATTCTCAATCTGGCATCATCCTCCGGTCGGGACGGAGCCCGACCCTCCAGTTCGTTCGACGAACCTTTGGTTTCAATGATGGAGGGACGACCTCCGTGTCGTCCGGCGTCTGCAAAAATGCCCAAATTGAGAATTGCTGCCGTGCGAAGGACGGCCAAAAAAAAGGACGTGGCCCCGGTGGGGCCACGTCCACAAGACGCACGTACGGGCGTTTACTCGCTCTTCTTCTCGCCCGGCTGCCACTCCTCGCTCTGGGCGAAGGCGTCGTCGAACGCGGCGGCCAGCCCGACGAGATTCTCGCCCGGCTTGAGCTCGACCTGGCTGAGCTCCTTGCTCAGCGCCTCGATCTCGCTCTCGTCCATGTCGACCGCCCGGATGCTCAGGCCGATGCGGCGTTCGTCGCGGTCGATGCGCACGATGCGGGCCTCGACTTCCTGGCCGATCTTGAGGGCGTCCTTGACCTTCTCGACGCGATCCTTGCTGATCTGCGAGATGTGGACCAGGCCGTCGACACCGTCGGCCAGTTCGATGAACGCGCCGAACGAGGCGATCTTCGAGACCTTGCCCTTGACCAACTGGCCGATCGAGTAGCGCGAGGCGATCGAGTGCCAGGGATCCTCGCTCCCCTGCTTGAGCCCCAGGCTGATGCGTTGATTGGCGGGATCGACTTCGAGCACGACCGCCTCGATCTCCTGCCCCTTCTGGATCATCTCGCTGGGGTGGTTGATCTTGCGCGTCCAGGACATGTCCGAGACGTGGATCATGCCGTCGATGCCGTCCTCGATCTCCAGGAAGGCGCCGTACGAGGTGAAGTTGCGCACCTTGCCCTTGACGCGGCTGCCGACCGGATAGCGGTCCTGGACCGTGTCCCAGGGGTTGGCCTCCGTCTGGCGGATGCCCAGCGCGATCTTCTGTTCGATGGAGTTGATCGACAGGACGACCACGTCCACCTCGTCACCGACCGAGAGAATGTCGGAGGCGCGGGCGATCCGCTTGGTCCAGGAGAACTCGGAGACGTGGACGAGCCCCTCGATGCCCGGCTCGATCTCGACGAACGCGCCGTAAGGCACCAAGTTGACCACCTTGCCGCGGATGCGGCTGCCGACCGGATAGCGCCCCTCGACCCCGTCCCAGGGGTTCTGCTGGATTTGCTTGAGTCCCAGCGAGACGCGCTCGCGGTTGAGATCGACGTCGAGGATGACGACCTCGAGCTCCTGCCCGACCTTGACAACCTCGCTCGGGTGCTTGACGCGCCCCCAGCTCATGTCGGTGATATGCAGCAGGCCGTCGAGCCCCGAAAGATCGATGAACGCGCCGAAGTCGGTGATGTTCTTGACGCGTCCCGTGCGGTGCTGCCCGATCTGGATCGAGGCCAGCAGGTCGCGCTTCTGGTCGGCCATGCGGTCTTCCAGCAGCTCGCGGCGCGACAGGATCAGGTTGCGGCGCTCGTGGCTGATCTTAATCAGTTTGAATTCGAGCGTCTGGTTGATGAAGGGTTCGACATCATGCACGGGATCGACATCGAGCTGCGATCCCGGGAGGAAGGCCTCGATACCGTCGACGTTGACGATCAGGCCGCCGCGGACGCGCCCGGTCACCACGCCGTTGAGGGTGCAGCCCTCGGTGTACTTCTGGAGCAGCGCTTCCCAGCGGAGCTTCTCATCGGCCTTGGCCTTGCTCAGCTCGACCATGCCGTCGGGGCGCTCCATGTCGACGAGCAGGACATCGTACTGGTCGCCGACCTTGACTTCCCCCACATCTTTGAACTCGCTGGCGGAGATGATGCCTTCCGCCTTGTAGCCGATATCCACCAGGATCTCGTTGCCGCGCACGGCCAGTACCGTGCCCTTGACAATCTTGCCCGCCTTGAATTGATCGTCCGAGGTGGCCAGCGAGGCGGCCATCAGATCGTAGTCTCCACCCGTCTTGGCTGTGAAGGTTACGGGTTTGCGTTTTGCCATGTGTTGTGTGTCCGACTCCGGCGCAGGGACGCGGCGGACGGTGGGGGAGTGCCGTCGGCGCCGCGGCATCGGGTGCCCGTTCGGCCATGTTCGATGGCCGCTGCGGTCCGCTACCGTCTTGTGTGTGGTTGGTGTATGGGTTCGCGCGGCGCGCCGCATGCTCCGTTCCCCGGGTGCGGAAGGCGTGCCGGTCCTCAACGTTCGTTGAAGAGCCGATACAATAACAAAATTGCGGCGTCGGCAACAAGCATGTAATCTTTGCCGTTGACACGTGTCGGCCGCCCTCTGATAATGCCGGAACACGCTGGAGACGGACCATGATGCTTGCTCTTCGAAGGAACGTGTCGATTGCTGCGTTGCTGGTGCTCGGCTGGCAGGCACCGGCAGCGGTCAAGATCTGGCAGACACCCTCCGCAGGGCGCTGGGACGACCCGGCCCACTGGCTGGGCGGGCTGCCCGCCGCCGGCGACGACGTCGTCATCACCAACGCGGGGGCCGAGGTGCTGGTGACCGCCGCGACGCCCGCGCTGAATTCGCTCACGCTGAGCCGCCGCCTCGTCTGCTCCAACTGGACCACGCGCATCGAGGCGCGGATGGTGAGCATCGGCACGGGCGGCGCAATCACCCTGCCGCCCGCCTTCACCGAATCGCAGATGTCCAACCGCGTCTGGATCGTCTGCTCGAATCTGACGATCGAGGCCGGGGGGAAGATCGATGCCGCCGGCAAGGGTTATGCCGGGGGGGGATGGCACCATCGGATCGAGCGGTTCCGGGCCGGGCGGAGGACAAGGCGGAACGTCGGGGCGTGGCGGGGGCGGCGGCTACGGCGGACGCGGCGGCTGGGGGGTGTATGCAACCGGAGCCTGGACGCTGCGGGGTGGCGAGACCTATGGCTCCGCTGCTGATCCTGTCTCGCCGGGGAGCGGTGGCAGCGCATTGAAACATTCGTGGGCGGGGGGAGGTGCCGGGGGTGGCGCGGTCCGCATCGAGTCGACCGGTACCGTGGTGGTCGACGGGTGGATCATTGCAGACGGCGCGAATGCCCTGCGTTATTCGGGCGGAGGATCGGGCGGCGGCATCTGGATCTCCTGCCGTCAGTTTGGAGGAACCGGTGGGCTGATCAGGGCCAACGGCGGCGCGCGTGGCGATGAGGGCGGCGGTGGCGGCGGCGGCCGGATTGCCGTCGACTACACGAGCCTGACGGGGACGCCAATGGTGCGTTTTGAGACACGGGAGGCGCCCTGCACCCTTCCTCGTGGCCACGTCGCTGCCCGCTGGCCCACCCATTGGCTGTCCGGCCACGGCACACTCTGGTTTCCAGACAGCCAGTTGGTGTCGGCCACGCTCGACCGGTTCGACGGCATGCTCCTGCTGGCGGACGCCACCGGCTGGCCGCCCGATTCGCTGACGGTCAGCAACGGATTGGTGGAATTGGCGGGGGACTCGTTCGAGATCGATGGGGCGCTGACGGTCGGTCGTGACGGTGTGCTCGTGCTGGCGCCGGACGGCCCTGTCCGCGTCGGAGGAGAAGTGCTTGTCGATGGGGGACGGCTGGTTCTGAACGATTTCACGCAGATGGTCTGCCAGGCCGGCCTGACGGTCACCAACGGCGGGGTCTTCCATGCCTGCGCGGCGCCCACGAATGGAACCGTCGCCTTCGGGGCCTCGGTCGACGTGACGGGCGAGATCCGAGTCGCCGCCGATTCATGGATCATCCCCGATTGCCAGGGGACGAACGGCGGGCCCGTCCGTCTGCGTTGCACGCGCGCGCGGATCGCTGCCAACGGCGGTATCGACGCGACCGGGCGCGGCTTTTTGGGTGGCGACATGATTGCAAGCCAAAAGGGCCTGGGGCCTGGCGGCGGGACAGGCGGAGCCATTGGCTCTTACGGCGCGGGCGGCGGCTACGGCGGGCAGGGCGGCTGGAGCTGGTACGAACCTTATGGATGGGGCAAGGCCGGCGGTCCGGCGTATGGCAGCAGCCTGGCACCGGTCATGCCGGGCAGCGGCGGTGGGAGTTTCCAAGGCTATACCGCCGGGCATGGTGGCGGAACGGTCTGGCTCGAAGCCGATGACACCATTGTCCTCGATGGCGCGGTCCTGGCCGACGCCAGTACGCCGCTCAGCTATGCCGGCGGCGGGGCGGGCGGCGGTGTGTTTCTAGCGGCACGGGATTTTGGCGGCAAGGCCGGCGGCCGGATCTCGGCCGGGGGAACCCCAGGCGGCGATCGGGCGGGCCCGGGCGGAGGCGGACGCATCGCGGTGGCCATCGGCCTGGATGCCGGAGCCGTGCAAACCCTGCTGGACAACGAGCCCCTCCCCGAGCTTTTCACCTACTCGCGCCATGGCCGCTACTCTGGATCGTTGCACGTGGCGGAGGGCGCGCCGGGGCCCGACTACACCGGCGAGACTTGGCGCGCGCCGCAGCCCGGTACGGCACTGTTCCTGACGACCAACACCACGTTTCACATCACAGGATCTCCCGGCGAATACGGTCATCCCGTACCCGATCCCTACGGGGGATGCCCCTACTACGCGCCGGGCGCCTGGATCACGAACGGGGTGGCGACGCCCGACGACGAGGCGGCCGGAACCCGCCACGCCTGCCTTGGCTGGACGCTGCACGACGCGTCGGAAACCCTGCTGACATCGGGTGCTTCCACGCAGGCCGTCTTCCGACTCGACGCGACACGCGTGCTGACCTGGCAATGGACCAATGAATATCACCTGGCTATCCACGAAGGGCTCGACGGCCGCGTGACCACTGGGTTGAGCGGTTGGTACACCCACGCGACGGTCGTGGCGGGCATCAG
>JAAYZJ010000289.1 GCA_012514915.1 Lentisphaerota bacterium
ACATGCCCTTACGGGCACACTACAAACGCGTTTGCGGCGATTTTGCGCGTTTGTAGTGGCGCCGTAAGGCGCTTCCCAGCCATATTGAGAATTGCTGGGTTCGCACTGTCGCTTGACTTGCGGGGCACGGAAACCTAGACTGACTTCATTTTTCAACCCCGATTCCCGCGATCGTCCGCAGGGCCCGGCTGGCAGCCGGACGTGACGGACGGGACGGTGATCGCGCCGCCAGGGCGGCAGAGGCCAGAGGATGTCGAACGAACATGCGTTTTCCGGCAATGTCGACGGCTTGGATGAGGTGCCCGAGGCAATCCGGCCCTACATGGGATGCCCCGACTACGTCAAGAACATCGACCCCCACACGCACGGCTATCCCTCCTACATGCCGCGCGCGCTCGAACGGCAACAACTCGACCGCTCGATCCTGGCCTGCGACGCCACGCACGCGTTCCTGTACGGCGGCGCCTATACGCCACCCCGGGCCGACTACACACCGGGCACCCGTCCCCTGCTCGAACAGATCGTGGCGGCGGTCTGCAAGAACTGCCGCGGCGACGCCGAAACGGCCAAGGCTCTGGTGCGGTGGCGCCGCGCCAACATCCAGCACATCGGCGTCTGCGGGCTGGGCACCGAAGAGGAGATCCTGCTGGGCGGCTACAGCATGTGCCACGACGCGTCGCGGACGCTCGTGATCCTGTGCCAGGTCGCGGGCCTGGGTGCGCGACTCGTGATCGGACTCAACGAGAAGCTGGGCGGCGGCCACACGCTGACCGAGATCTGCATCGACGGCCAGTGGGCCATTTTCGACCCCAGCCCCTGCATGCCCTTCGCCTTCCTGGAGCAGCCCGACGGCCGCCTCGCCAGCTGCTGGGATGTCCACCGGGATCCCTCGATTCCGACACGCTGCAAGCCGGAGTTCGCGGCCCCCGCCGCCATCGAGCGCTACGGCACCTATTTCGCCGACTTCCGACTGGTCAACTATCCGGTCACCGTTTCGACCCGCTACCTGGCGCAGCGCTTCGTCCGGATGATCACCGCGCAGAAGATCATCCAGAACTATGACTACACGGGCCACCTGAACCACACCGCCTTGTCGGCCTACACCGATCTCGACCAGACGGCAGCGCAGTGGGTGGCAGGCACGCTCCAGCCGACGCCCAAGCGCTACGGCTGACCCACCCGACCCCCGATGCCCCGCCGACGCCGGCAACCCACCCCCCCGAGCCACGATCACCGATGAACCTTCAACTCGCCTCACTCTTTCAAGATCACATGGTCCTGCAGCGCGACCGGCCGCTGCCCGTCTGGGGCTGGTGCCAACCCGGCGGACAGGCCACGGTCCGGCTCGGCCCGGTCCAGGCGACCGCCCGGGCGGGACACGACGGCCGCTGGCAGACCACGCTGCCGCCACAACCGGCCGCCGGCCCCCTCACCCTGACGGTCCAGGCAGGCGCCGAAGCGATCCAGATCGAGGATGTCTGGCTGGGCGAGGTGTGGCTGGCCTCGGGGCAGTCGAACATGGAGATGAAGGTGAACGCCTGCCGGGATGCCGCGCGCGAGATCGACGGCGCGACGCACGCGGGCATCCGCGTCTTCACGACGGCGCGCGTGATCGCCCTGGCCCCGCAACAGCGGGTCGGCGGCCGCTGGGAGGTCTGCACGCCCGCGACCGTCGGCGCGTTCACGGCCGCCGGCTATTTCTTCGCCCGCGAACTGCACCGTGAGCTGGGCGTGGCGGTTGGCATCATCGACAGTTCGTGGGGCGGAACCGTCGCCGAGGCCTGGACCAGCCGCGCAGGGCTGCTGGGCCATCCGGCACACCGCGGCTTCATCGACCGCCTCGACCGGCTGCTCGGCCCGGAGGGCCAGAACGAGCGCGACGCCTTCGCGAAGGTGCTCGCCGACTGGCAGGCGGCCATTCCGCAGGACGCCGGCAACCAGGGCGAGGCCGACGGCTGGCACCGGCCGTCGACCGACGATTCCACCTGGAAAACCATGGACCTCCCCACCGGCTGGCAGGTCGCCGGCTGCGACATCAGCGGCGTCTTCTGGTTCCGGCGCACCGTCGAGATCCCCGCGTCGTGGGCGGGACGCGAACTGGAGGTGCGCGTGGGGGCCTGCGACAAACGCGACTACACCTACTACGACGGACGCTTCCTCGGCAGCCTCGGGCAGGAGGACTCGCCCGACGCCTGGCGCACGCCGCGTGTCTACCGGATCTCGGGCGCCGACGTGAAGGCCGGCCCGCGCGTGATCGCCGTCCGCGTCTTCAGCAACATCTACCAGGGCGGCATGATCGGCCCCCGCGACGCCATGTGGGTGGCGCCGGTCGACGCCGCGCCGGAGGAACGCCTGGCCATCGACGGCGCCTGGCGCTACCGGATCGAGCAGAACTTCGGCAAGGTCGAATCGGCGCCGCCGCCCGCCATGTACGGCCCCACCAATCCGAACACGCCTACGGTGCTTTTCAACGCGATGATCGCGCCGATGATTCCCTATGCGCTCAAGGGCTTCCTGTGGTACCAGGGCGAGTCGAACGCGTCGCGGCCGGTCGAATACCGCACCCTGTTCCCCAACCTGATCCACGACTGGCGGCGCGTCTTCGGCCAGGGCGACCTGGCCTTCTACTGGGTCCAGCTCGCCAACTACATGGGCATCCGCGAGCAGCCGTCGGAGAGCAACTGGGCCGTGCTGCGCGAGGCGCAGCGGCTCGCGCTCGACCTCCTGCCGCAGGCCGGCATGGCCGTGATCATCGACATCGGCGAAGCGGGCGACATTCACCCCAAGAACAAACAGGACGTGGGGCGGCGCCTGGCCGGCTGCGCCCTGGCCTACGACTACGGACACGCCTCGGCGGTCGGGTCGAGTCCCCTGCCCCGACGCGCCACCTGCGGCGACGGCGGCTCGATCCTCGTCCGGTTCAAGGAGGTGGCGGGCGGCCTGACCGTCCGGGGCGACGGACCGCTGCGGGGTTTCGCGCTGGCGGGCGCCGACCGCGTGTTCCACTGGGCCGACGCCGCGCTGGAGGGGACCGACGCCGTGCGCCTGCGCTGCGGCGCCGTTCCCGCGCCCCACTGGATCCGCTACGCCTGGGCCGACAACCCGGTCTGCAACCTGGCCGGCGGCAGCGGTCTACCCGCCTCACCCTTCGAGGCGGCCATTCCCTGCGGCGACTGGCTGGCCGAGACCGAGTCCTGATGGTTGTGACGCCGGGGCGCCGCTTCAGGGCCGCCAGAAGGCGTCGACCGCCTCCCGGGCCAGGCGCACATAGCGCCGCCCCCGCTCGAGATCGCCGAAGATCGTGCCGACCTCGCGCTGGGCGATCTCGAGCAGACACCCGCTCGCGGCCTCGCAGATGCCCTTGAAGGAGGCCGTGATGGCCGCGTCGTCGAGCGGACCGTCGCCGGTCACGAACTCGGCCCGCGGCTTGCTGTAGTACACCACGCGGGTGCCGCGCAGATAGTCGCATCCCGTTCGTCGGCCGCAGCAGCCGCTCGGCCTCGAGAAAATCGTAGTACCGCTCATACTGGCGACTTGTTTCGGGCCAGCCGGGCAATTTCGCGGGAACAACGGGCGCCATCACGGGAACCCACCCCCATCTCGCCAATGCCCAGCCGTGGCGTGCCGCGACGCATGCTGGTTCGGGCAGTCCGGCCTACTCCGGTTGGCCGGTGTATTTCGCCTACGTCGACTGGGCCGGGCTGCGCCCGTTCACGGAAATGGAATACGAAAAAGCCTGTCGGGGACCGATACTTCCCCAGGCGCGCGACTATCCCTGGGGGCTCGCCGTGCGGCATCTCGTCAATCGGTTCGACAACAAGAACACGCCGGAAGAGACGGCGACGCTGCCCGATGCCAACCTGCTCGCGGCCGGCACCTATTTTGCCATGTTCCCATCCGCCCCGATGCGCAACGGCGCCATGAGCCACGCCACCAGCGATCAAATCCAGGCCGGCGCCAGCTATTATGGGGTCATGGAACTGGCCGGTAACGCCTGGGAGCGGTGCATCGCGACGGCGAATGTGGCCGAGGCGCGTGCCTTCAGCGCCGAGCATGGCGATGGCGAGCTGCAGGAAGACGGCACCGCCAATGTCCCCGGCTGGCCTTACCCGGCGGCTGTTTCCTATGGTGGCACTTCGATCGGCGTGCGCGGCGGCGGTCATGAGGCGGCCTCATTCAACTGCGCTGTCTCGGACCGCAGCAGCGCGCAGCAGAATTACTACAAAGCGGGAGGCATCCGCGCCGCCCGCACCGCCCCCTGACCGGAGGAGAAGCCCATGAAACGAGCAGACACGATTCTTGCGCTGGCGCTCGCGGCCGCCTGCCTGGGCGGCGCGGCGCGTGGGGCCGGCAAGTACAGCGGCGGCGCGGGCGACGGCTACGGCGCGGCGGCCTCGGCCCCGACGGGGCTGGGTGGCACGGCCATCTCGCTATCGCTCCCGGCCGATCAGTTGATCGAACGCACCTGGACCAACGTCCCCTGCGCGACCGTGACGATCACCGATGGCGCGCCGGCCGCCATCACGGCGGCGGGCGACCTGCGGCTGACCATCCCCGACGAGCTTGTCCTGACCTGGAACACGACGGTGACGGCGCCGACCTTCGGCGGCAGCGCCGCCGGCAGCGTGGCGGCCGGCGTGACCTACGCCGACGGCGGCAAGACGCTGGTGGTGGACGTCGCGGCCAACTTCACCGATGACGCCACGCTCACGATCAGCGGCCTGGCCTTCACCAACCTGACGCAGGCCTGCCTGCCGGAGCGGCTGGTGCTGGATATCCACAACGACGGCCTCGCCGATGCCTGGTCGGACCACGTCGTCGGCGTGACCGTGTCGCGTCCCGGCGGACTCGGCGACGGCGGCGACTGCTTCACCATGTCCGAACCGGTGCCGATCATCGTGCCGGGCGAGACGCTGCTGATCGTGCGTTAAGGCACCGGCTTCGACCAGGT
>JAAYZJ010000290.1 GCA_012514915.1 Lentisphaerota bacterium
GGGAACCAGGTGGAGAGGAGCGTGGCCGCGGCGATCGCCAGCGAGGCGTAGACCGTCGCGAGCGAGGTGAAGTTCATGTTCATGCCGCCGGTCCAGCCCAGGGCGGTCAGCGCGCGCCCGACCCCCTGGCTGAGGAGGTAGCCGAGCATCGACCCGACCACGGCGTACACCATCGCCTCGGCGACGAACATGAAGAAGATATAGCGCGGCGCGATGCCGACGGCATTGTAGACGAAGATCTCGGAGCGGCGCTCGTAGACCGAGCCCTTCATCGTGTTGAGCACCGTCAGGGCGGCGATCACGAGGGGGATCAGCAGGTCGACGAGGCCGCTGAGCGACTGCTCGCGGGCGCGGCGCCCGAGATAGGCGGTGCCGTCGAGGCCGTAGCTCGTCTCGCGGCCGGTCTGCTCGAGGTAGGCGGTGATCTCGTGCCGGGCGGTGGCGAAGACGGCCTGGCCCATGTCGATGGCGACGGAGAGGGTGCGCAGGGCGCCGCCCGAGGGCACGGCGATGGCATGGTTGAGCGTGATCAGCGTGAGCGAGGCCGGCACGCGGGGGTCGTCGCGGTCGGCCAGCAGGCTGCCGGCGCTGACCTGCGGGCTGACGAGCGCCTCGGCGTCGTAGGGGAGCAGGTTGTCGCCGTCGAGGTCGCGCACCTGCTCGAGGGAGTCGGCGGCGAACAGGTTGTGGACCGCGTAGGGGAGGCCGTTGATCCGGACCTGGACGCCGCCCGCGTCGACGGCGGCGGGCGTGATGCCCAGCCCCTCGGCCATCGCGTCGGAGAGGAGCACCGGCGGCGGCGCGTCCATGCTGGCGGCCTGGGCCGCCGTGAACCACCCGTTCGTCCCCAGCAGCCGGAGGGCCCGCCCCAGCGGTTCGGTCTGCCGCAGCAGCAGGGCGGCGCGGGCCGTCTCGCGCGACGCCCCCCCCCCGGCGCCGTGCACGACCTCGAACTCGGGCGTCACGCCGCGGCCCAGCACCGTGCTGTAGGTGCCGACGACCGTCGCCCGGTCGTTGACCGTGAACAGCGCGCCGTGGCGGCTGTCGAGCGCCGACACCTCGCTGGCGCTGATCGGCAGGAAGCGCGGCTCGCGGACCAGGATCCCCTGGTAGGCCGCCTGGCCGACGGTGGCGACCTTGTCGACGATGTTGCTCTGCACCGAGGTGAAGCTGATCATGACGAAGGTCATCAGCACGAGCGTCGCGCAGGTGAGCCCCGTGCGGACCTTGCGCTTGTGCATGTTGTTCAGCCCCAGCATGAAGGCCGTCAGCATGACGCCGGCCTTGTTGACCTCGGCCCCCTTGACGGCCCCCTGCGCGCTGCGGAGCGCCTCGATGTTCTCGCGGAACTTGGCCGACAGCACCAGGGTGATCCCCCCCGAAATCAGGATGATCACGAAGCCCAGCAGGATCATCAGCGACGAGCGGATCATCTGGAAGGCGGGATGCAGCAGGCGCAGCAGCACGAAGACGACGAGGAAGATGACCCCCTGCGCGGTGAGCTGCTTGCGGATGTCGGGGAAGCCGAAGACCAGCTTCTCGAAGAAGAAGATGAAGGGAACCAGCAGCCCCATGTACCAGAGGATGCCCCAGACGGCCTCGGCGATCGAGCCGCGGATCACGGGATGGTTCAGAATCTGGTAGGCCATGGCCTGCCGGTAGTCGCGCAGCCGCGCCAGCAGGCCGCGCGCCGCCTCCCCGGCGGCCGCCATCGACTGCCGGGCGCGCGCATGGAAGCCGTCCGTCATCTCGTCGACCATCCCGTGCCGGCGCTGCAGCTCCAGCCGCTTGCCGGCCAGGAACGCCATCGACGCCGCCGCCTCGGCCGGCACGTTGCGCAGCACGGGCGTGTCCTGCGCCAGGTAGCCGGGCCCGTCGATCTCGCTCTCGGGATCGGGGACAAACGCGGGATCGCGCGTGTTGAGGCAGAAGGCCCGCGTCACGGCGACCTGCTCGTTGTCGGGCGAGCCGGCCTTGAGCGCCGCGAAGAAGCGCTCCTCCGGCGGGAGGAAATTGAGGAACCCGTCGCCGACGGTGAACTTGAAGGCGCTGGGAAAGGGCGTCAGCTCGCGGGCGCGGAGGAATTCCACATCGGTGAAGGCCCGCATCGACTGCGGATTGACCCGGTTCAGAACGGCGACCGGGTCGCCGCGGTAGAGGACGAGGTGCACCGGCGCACCGTCGTAGGCCATGGCGCGCGACTGGTACATGTTCTGCGCGTTGAGCCCCTCGTCCTTGCAGTAGGCGATCCGCCCCTGCGCGTCGAACCAGACGGCCGACAACGGCGTCGGATCGCTCCACCCGAAAAAGGTGCCGGCCGAGAGCAGCGGCTGCGAGTAGCGCCCGTAGGGATCGGTGAAGAACAACGGCTTGCGCTGGTAGGCGGCCGTGATGCGCCCGTAGCGGCCCTCGTCCTCCTTGCTGCAGATCAACGCGCCGGCCACCGGGTAGTTGGGGACGACCGAGTTGCCGATGCCCGACGCGTAGACCATCCCGCGCAGGCTGTAGGGCGAGTAGCGCGGCAGCCGCCCGAAGGCGCCGTAGCCCCGCGCGGCCGAGAGGGTCGCCTCGCCGAGCACCTGCAGCGAGCCGGCGATGCTCCGCAGGTTGGTCGTCGCGGGATGGGGCAGCGGGCGGAAAAACTCGCTGTAGTCGCCCTGCGGGGCGATCATCGAGAAGGCCGGGTAGGAGAGCTGCGACCAGGGCAGGGCGTGGATCGGCAGGCCGCCGAGCACGGAGTTCATCGCCGAACCGTGGTTCAGCCCGCGGAAATCGACGGCCACCGCCTCCTGCAGCCCCAGGGCGAAGGCGGCATCCTGCAGCATCCGGCGGAACGTGTCGGCGGCCTCGGTGTGCACGACCCCGCTCCCCCCGGTGAAGCCCAGCGTCTCGCGGCCGTTCATCCGCCGCGGCGGCATCAGGCTCGGCGCGATCACCAGCAGCTCGCCGTAGCCCGAAAACACCTTGTGGAGCGCCTCTTCCTGGGCCACGCGGCGGAGCTGGACCTCGTGGAACCCCCGCAGTTCGGCCAGCCGCTCCCCGATGGCCGCGCGGACATCGTCGCCGGCGACCCGGTCGCGCCGCTCGAGATAGCGCGGCAGGGGCAGCGCCGCCTGGCTGTTCAGCCGGTCGTAGTGCCGCTTGGCCGCGCGGAAGGCCTGGTAGGGCTCGCCCGCCAGATCCTCCGGATGGCGCTCGAAGCGGATGCGCGCCTGCAGCAGCGGCTCGGAGGCGTCGAAGACGCGCCGCCGCAGCACGTAGCGGAACTGCTCCTCGAAGAACGCCTGGTCGGCGGGCGCCAGCCGGCGCAGACCCGCCGCGCTCGCCGCCGCCTCGGCGCCGAACGCGGGGTCGGCCAGCAGACCGGCGATCGCCCCGATCGTCCCCAGCCGCCCTTCATGCTCCGCCCGCTCGGCCACGAGCCGCTCGCGCACGGAACCGCGCTGATCGTAGGGACCGACCGTCGACAGCAGCCGGTTGAGACTGTTCTGCGCCGTGTAGTCGCCGCTCGTCGCGACGAAGACGACGTCGCGCTGCAGGGCGTCGCGGTGCGGCGCCAGCCCCTCGAGCAGCCTAAGCTGGATCGCCATCTGCAGCGCCTGGAACGAACCGTGCACGAGATCCGGCAGGAGCGAGAACCCGTCCTGCGAGACGCTGATGACCACCGCCCCCGCGGCCGGCGGACCCGGCGCCCGCAGCACGGCGACGAGATTGGTCGTCGGCACACTGCGGTACGCGGTGCGCACATCCAGACGCACCCGGCGGCCGACCGCCTCCAGGATCGCGGGATCGGCGACGAGCCTCGCGTAGTTGAGCGGCAGGTTCATCCGCAAGTCCTCGAGCTGGCGCCAGGCCACCCGGTCGAGCCCGTCGGCGTGCGTGACGATCATCGCCCGGAATCCCAGCTCGCAGTAGCGCCCCGGCGCGAGCCCCAGCTCGCGGAACAGCGGCCGCGACAGGTCCACCAGCGCGATCTTGTCGTCGAACCGCACCGCCTGCCGCAGGTTCGTCTCGGTCACGAGCATCAGCTCCCCGGAAAGTCCCTCCGGCGGCGTCGTCATGGGTTGCACGTGGTTCGGCGGGGCGGGCCAGAGGCCGACGGGCAGCCGCTCGCCGCCGAGCGTCAGCGCGGCCTGCTCGGCCAGGGGATAGACGGTGTCGATCTCCTGCCGGAACACCTCCAGCCCGGCCGCGCGGAAGCGCGCCTCCAGCAGGCGGCCGACCGCCGCGTGCCCCGCCTGGCCGGGCGCGCGCGAGCCGAGCGCCTCGATGGCCGCCAGCGTGTCGCCCACGGCCCCGGGCGCCAGGGCCGCCTGCATGCCCGAGCGGTCGTAGTCGCGGTTGAAGGGGCGCACCGGCACGTGCTCCGCCGGCGCGAAGACCCGCAGGAAGAAGATCACCGCCAGCCAGGCGGCCAGCCCGAACCCCGCGGTCCACGCGGCCTGGATCACCCGATGCCTGTGTGTGGAGGAAAGCTTCATGTCGTCACGGTATCTCGGAATAACACGTCCCGTCGCCCTGCGTCACGCTGATGCTGTTGATGACCGCGAAGATCAGCAGCGTGGCCAGCGCGCCGACGAAGGCCCCGACGAAGAACGGATGCAGCTTGTTGCGCACGGCCGAGGCGCCGCCGATCTTGAGGACCAGCGCGCGGACCGCCCAGGCGACCAGCAGGCTCCCCCAGTTCGCGCCGTCGTTCAGGTGCGACCCCCCGAGGATGAACCCGATGGGATGGAACCAGAAGCCCGCGAAGAACTGCCGCAGCAGCGTCAGCGCCATCGTGATCAGCCCCCAGACGACCATGACCCGCGCCCCCCAGTTCGGCGCGTCGGGGGCGGCCTGCTCGGCGGTGCGCAGCAGGGCGGCCGTCGCCTGGGCGTGCTCGACGCGGAAGCGGCGCATGAAGAACTCAAGCCCGTTGAACGCCCACTGGAAGCGGATGTTGTCGCCGCCGAAGGCGTAGGCGTTGGAAAGGAACACCCAGCCGCCGATGAACAGCCCCCCGAGGATGCCCAGCAGGCAGGTGTAGAGGAGATGGCGCGGCTGGATCCCCATCCGCTTGCCCACCTGGATCAACTCGAACTGCGTCCCCGGCACGAGGAAGAAGACCGTGACCGTGAGGAACCCCGAGAGCAGCAGGGCGATCAGCATCCCCTCGCCGCCGAAGACCGTCAGACCGCCGCACAGCGAAACGAAGATCATCGCGTTGTAGGGGGTGAAATAGCCGAACGGCAGGCCGCATTCGGCCCGGAACTTGGCGCTCACGAAGCCCAGCATGACCAGAAAGGCGAAGAAGACCCCCATGCTCAGCAGCGAGGCCCCGACCACATGCGCCCACAGCAGCACGCCGCCGCAGGATCCCAGCAGCAGCAGCAGCGCGCCCCGGTGCGAGAACACCTCGCCCGGCTCGCGCGCATCGCCGCGCCAGGCCGCCCGGAGCACCCCCGCCAGATACTTGCGCGACAGGACCAGCACGATCAGGAAATACCCGATGTAGCCGCCGATGTTCTGCTCGTAGCGCCACGGGAAGCCGATGTTGATCTTCATGTTCGACCAGTTGCCCACCCAGTACAGCGACCGGAAGAGCCAGTAGCCCAGCACCAGGCTGATCAGCACGTTCAGGTCGAAGAAGACGGCGATGCTGACGATGAAGATGCTGACGATGAAGTTGACGTTGAACATCCCGCCCAGCGAGGGGTTCCGGAAATAGGGCCCCAGCGGCACCTCGATCGCCAGGTCGGGGATCCGCGGGTTGAAGACGTGCCAGCCCTTCAGCAGCCCCCAGGTCAGGGCGAACGCGAACCCGGCCCACATGAACCGGTTGCGCCAGACGGCGGCGAAGGCCCGGTCGTCCGTCTCTTCGGCGCCGATCATCGCCAGGGGAATGCGCGTGTTGGGCAGCGGATAGCGCTCGCTCTCGGCCCATTGCTTCCGCATGATCACGTTGGCCGCGAGGAAGGCGCCGCACAGCAGCAGGATGTAGGCGCTCCAGACCAGCGCCGGACGGACCCACTCGCGCAGGGGAATGTAGCCGCTCAGGATGAACCCGAGCCCGGCCGGGCTCCACAGGTTGTCGGGCCTGATCACCGCCCCCGGCGGGCGCGCGGCCGGCGGCAGCCGCTCGTACTCGGCCCGCGCGATCACCTTGCGGCCGCGGAAGGCCCCCTCCAGCGCCGCCACGCTCATCAGCTTGGGATCGGCGAAGATCACCTCGCCGCGGCCCCGCAGGCCGAATTCCACCAGCAGGTGCGACCGGCATTCGCCCGCCAGCGGCTGACCGTAGGCCCCCAGCCGGACGAACCCCGTCGGGTGCAGGTAGGTGCGCTTCTCGGCCTGGCGCTCGGTGAACATCGCGTTGCCGCCCGGATCGCCGTCGGCATAGACCCGGCAGAAGATCTCGCTGTCCGGCCCCAGGCCCGAGGCGCGCGCCAGCACGCTGACCAGATGCGGATTGCCCGCCGCCAGCCGCTTCTCCCGCCCCGCGTCCAGCCGGAACAGGATCGACGAGACCGCGTCGGGATCGCGGTTCCGCAGGCGCGGCAACCGGGCGATCCGCCCCGCCTCGTATTCGACGTCCTCCCAGACGGGCGCGGCGCCGCGGGTCTCGACCCCGCCCTCCGCGAGGCGGTTCTTCAGCAGATTGGGCCCGTGCGGCCAGAGCTGGTCGCTGTAGGCGTCGGCATAGTCGAAACTGGCGGTCCGCATGGGGACGGAAATCAGCCCCAGGAAGCGGTGCCAGAACCCCTGGGTCATCAGCGGCACCGCCAGCAGCATGGTGAACATGACGCACAGCAGCTCGGCCCGCGTGAGCATCCGCGTGCGGAACAGCGCGAACAGGCCGCCGCCGACCAGCACCAGCAGCAGCAGCACGGCCATGGCCGGGACGGGCAGCACCTGCTCCGGCCCCTGGTTGTTCTCGGCGATGTACACCATCGAATACTGCGTGTACATCCCGGCCAGCAGCATGCACAGCAGGCTGGCCATGAGCGAGCGCGGCGTGATTCCAGGAACCAGCCTTCGCTCGCCGGCCTGCGCCGGTTTCTCTCTTTTTCGGTTCAACATGCTGACAGTCCCGAGTTTCCCAAACCCACGCGCGCGGCGGGCAGTCAGCCTGCCCCGCGCCTGGCAACGGGTGAATGACGGATTACAGCAAAGAGCGTGCCGGGATGGCCGAGAGCGCGGAAAAAAACCACCGCGCGCTCCGCGTGGAAAATTTAATCGGGTTCGCGGTTCGCCTGCCAGGCGCTTCGGGGCACGACGACGGGACACGACAACGGGACACGATTGGCTTCGCGCCACCTTGGCGTCCCTGGCGTCCTTGGCGGTTCAATCCCCACTTTAGAACTTCCCCTTGGCGTCCTTGGCGTCCTTGGCGGTTCAACCCACACACACGGTGGACAGGCAGGAATGCCTGTCCACCCTTCGTGACCTTCGTGCGCTTCGTGGTGAAAAAAATAAAAAAAATAAAAAATAA
>JAAYZJ010000026.1 GCA_012514915.1 Lentisphaerota bacterium
CGCTCGATGATCCGGATGGCGTCGGCCGGACAGGCCGGCAGACAGGCGCCCAGGCCGTCGCAGTAGCTATCCGTCACCAATTTGGCCTTGCCGTCGACCAGTTGCAGGGCGCCTTCGTGGCAGGCCGCGATGCACAAGCCGCATCCCGTGCATTTCGCTTCCTCGATCTCGACGATGTTCCGTTTCATGATGCTCGCTTTCCTCTTCTTGGGTTGCAGGTCGGGGGGCGTTTGAATTCGTGCTTCAGCGACGCGGCTACCGCTTGCAGCGTGGTGCGCCCCATGACGGCCCGCATCCGCGCGTTCTGCTCGCGGATTTCACGGCCGAGCAGGCAGTTCGCGCCGGTACAGACCGAGGGATCCAGGAGACAGCCCCGGGAAGGGGCCTCGCCGAGCGCCTCGGTGATGGCCAGCAGGGTGACCTCGCCCGGGTCGGCGGCCAGTCGCGCGCCGCCCTGGACGCCGCGCACCGTTTGGACGAGACCGCCCCGAACCAGCTTCTGCACCACCTTGGCGACGTGATGCACCGAAAAGCCGAACTCGTCGGCAATTTGCCTTGTCGAGCAGTAGTCATCCGGCTGCCGGGCCAACTGGAGACATAGATGCATCGCGATCGAAAGCGCTTCCGAAATGTTAAAGAGTCCGTTCATGGAAAAGCTGGTGGTTCCTAATTCGGCATCAAATTACCAAATTGCGTTCGGCCTGTCAATCCCCCTGGAAAGATAAATTTCATCATAAGCAGCGAGCTTGCGGGCGCTGCGCGTAAGCGGTACGATAGCACGACGGTGGCGGAATCCTTGGGCGTACCGATGCCTCGCCGAGACGGATTCGCTCTCCCCATCGCTGGGATCGCGTCCTCGGAGGACTAGCACCCATGCCCTTCTCGACTGGCGCCGCCGATGCGGTCGCTTACCTGCAATGAGCTTTGAACGACAGCGCACGACTTTTACCTGCGGTCCGGCCTCGCTGCGCTATGCCCTCTCGCTGCAGGGCATGGGCCTGCGGCAGAACACGGAACTGAGCGAGCGGGATCTGCGGCTGGTCATCCCCGAGGGCTTCTCCTGGCGGCGCTGCCGTTACGGCTTCGAGGACAGCGATCTGCGCTTCGCCGCGCGGCGGCTTGGACTGAAGGCCGTTAGCCACCCCTACCACAAGCTCAACCCCGACCGGTTCATGCGGGATCTGACCCGCGCGCTGGAACGGGGACGGGTCTGCCTCTGCACCTGGCACAGCGAGAAGGTGGCTCATTTCCACTGGGTGTGCGTGGCCGGCGCGCCCCGCGGGGGGCGCATGATCGTTTTCGATCCGCTCACGCTCGACAGCGGCCAGGAGGCAACCGGCTGCAAGCTCGTCGATGCCGCTGGCCGCTATGCGCCGGGCAGCATGACCCAGTTGCGTTTCCGCAAGTGGATCACCCCCGGCCGGCGCCTGGATGTCGACGGCGAATACCATTTCTTCATGGAGCTCTTTCCCGACCGCGACCATGCCGACCGGTTTGTCCCGGGCATGATCGACTTCAGACTGCTGGCGGCCATGCGGCGCGATTTTGATATCTGTTCGCGTTTCGACGAATACATCGACGACCTGCGTACGATCTTCCGTCCGGCCCTGCGGGCGCGGAACACCGACGACGCGCACCTCTATCTGGTCAAGCAGCGCAGCGCGCTGGAACGGATGGTGGGGCGCTGGACGCTCAGCGCCGCCTGCCCGCAGGCCTTCTACCGCAATGCAATCGCCAGCCTGATCGACATTTCACGCTGCTACCGGTTCCGCCTGTCTCCGGGCCGCGGGCCGCACCCGATGGCCGATCTGAGTTTCTATCTCGCCTGGCGCGCCTGCGAATACGCCTACCGGGTAGGCCCCTGCCGCGAGGCGTGAGCGGCGCGGTGCCGGGGCGGGGCGCAGCCCCGCATGCCGCACATCAGCAGTCCCGAGAGGAGTGCGGCGGCGGCAAAGGCCAGCAGGGTGGCGTGGCGGCCCCTGGCCAGCGCGCCAATCGCGGCATAGCAGGCCGAGACCACCAGATTGGCGAGCAGCACGCGCGGGAGCGCGCGCCGCCAGGGGAGGCGGCTCAGACCGGCAAAAACGACCGAGGCCTCGGCCAGGACGGGGACGGGGCGGACCGCCGCGAGCATCCCGATGCCCCAGCGTCCATGCAGACTCGCGAGCGTCGCGGCCTCGCGCGGATGGAGAACGCGGCGCGCCAGGGGCGATGCAGACCAGCCGGCGAGGTAGCCGAGCCCCGCGGATACCGTCATGCCGGCACACGAGACGAGTGTCCCCGTGAGAAACCCGAGGCAGCGGCCGCAGGCGGTGCTGATCAGGCTCGAGGGAACCGGCAGCAGAATGTCGCCGGCCAGCAGTCCGCCCAGCACGGCGGCCAGGACACCGGGATGGGCGGCATGATCGTCGATGAACCTTCCGGTCCATGCCTCGATCGATGCGCCGAACAGGACAAAGGGGACGAGCACGGCCAGGGCGACCAGAAGGCCCGCCAGCACCAGGCGCCAGGGGCCGCCGGGGGATGGTGCGTTGTCGATGTCGTTCGCGTTCATGCGGGTTCAGTCTATCCGCACCTGCCGCCGCTGTCGAGCCGCGAGGCGTATTGGGATGGTGTCGGAATACGACGACGGCGCACGACGACGAATGACGAGGGGAGCGAAGCCCATCGTGTCCCGTCGTCGTCAGCCGACCGCCGGGTTACTCCCCCAGCGGCAACCCCGGCGTGGCGTCGAGCCGGAAGGCCGCCTCGCCGGTGACGCCGCCGCCCATGCCGGCCAGGGCGGCGATCATGGCGGCGTTGTCGCCGCAGTGCCGCGGCAGCGGCAGCAGCAGCGGCACGCCCGCACGCGCGGCGACCTCGGCCAGCCGGGCGCGCAGGGCGCCGTTCAGCGACACGCCCCCCCCCACGGCCAGCGCCCGGAATGCTCCGTGCTGCAGGGCCCGTTCGCACCGCGAAGCCAGCGCGGCGACGATCGCTTCCTGGTAGGCGGCGGCCAGCGCATCGCGCTGCGCATCGCTCGCCAGGGGGTGGCGGCGCAGATGGGTCAGCAGCGACGTCTTCAGGCCGCTGAAACTGAAGCACAGATCGGCCTGCAGCCTCCCGAGCGCGGGATTGTCGGCGCCGATGCGCCCCTGTGGAAACACAATCCCGGCGGGGTGGGTGGCGCGGCGCGCGGCCTGCTCGACGACGGGGCCGCCCGGGTAGCCGAGCCCGAGCAGCTTGGCCGCCTTGTCGAAGGCCTCGCCGGCCGCGTCGTCGAGCGTCTGCCCCAGAACCCGGCAGCGCCGGTCGGCGCCGACGCGCACCAGGGCGGAATGGCCGCCGGAGACGACCAGCGCCAGCAGCGGCAGAACCGTTTCGGCGGGTGGAGCGTCCGGCGCCAGAAACACGCTGTGGATGTGCGCCTCGACATGGTTGATGCCGATCAGGGGCCGGTTCAGCGACCAGGCCAGCCCCTTGGCGGCCGAGAGGCCGACCAGCAGCGAACTGGCCAGGCCGGGACCGTAGGTCACGGCCACGGCGTCGAGGGCGGCCGCCTCCAGCCCGGCGGCAGCCAGCGCTTCGCCGATCACGCCGGGCAGCTTCTCGATGTGGCTGCGCGAGGCAATCTCGGGGACGACGCCCCCGTAGGGCTGGTGCAGCGGCACCTGGCTGAAGACGATGCTCGAGAGGACGTCGCGGCCCTCGCGCACGACGGCGGCGGCCGTCTCGTCGCAGGAGGTTTCGATGCCCAGAACCGTCATGGCTGGCGCGCCGACCCGAACACATGCACCCCCGTGAGCACATCGACCGCGCGCTGGAGTTGCGTGTCGACCGCATCGGGCAACGCCTGCCGTTCGGAGGGGGGGTAGGCCTCCGGGCGCTCCTCGTAGGCGCGCCGGGTCTGCACGAGGCGCCAGGCCGAAGGCGGCAACGGCACCACGATGTCCGGCACGATGCCGGATCCGTGGATCTGGCGGCCCTTCGGGGTGTAGTAGTGCGCCGTGGTCAACTTGACCGTGCAGTTCTCGCGTGTCGCCAGCGGCAGGATTTTCTGCACGGAGGCCTTGCCGAAGCTCTTTTCGCCGATGATGATCGCCCGGCCCGCATCCTGGAGGGCGCCAGTGACGATCTCGGCGGCGCTCGCCGTGCCGCGGTTGATCAGAACCGCCAGCGGCAGATCGACCCGTTTCCGCTTCCCCTCGGCGCGGAAGGTCTCGGCGGGAACCGACCCCTCGCGGCCGCGTGTCGTGACAATGACGGTCTTGTCGCGCAGAAACGGCGCCGCCACGGCAATCGCCTGGTCGAGCAGGCCGCCGGGGTTGTCGCGCAGATCGAGGACCATGCCGATCAGATCGTTGGTCGTCAGCGTGGCCAGCGCCCGGGCCACCTCGCCTCCGGTCGGCGCGCTGAACTGGGTCACGCGCAGGTAGCCGATGCGGCCGTCCAGCACGCGGACGCCCTTGACGCTCGACACGCGAATCTGGTCGCGCACGAGCGTCACGTCGAAGGGATCCTTCCCGTCGCGGCCGACCGTCACGCGGACGCTTGTTCCCGGGAGGCCGCGCAGCCGCTTGACCACCTGGTCGAGGCTGAGCATGTGCGCCGGCTGCCCCTCGATCGCCAGGATGGCGTCGCCGGAGAGGATGCCGGCATGCTGGGCCGGCGAATCCTCGATCGGCGCGATGACGAGCGGCAGGCCGTTGCGCATCCCCATCTCGATGCCGATGCCGACGAAGCGCGCCTCGGTGTCCTCCTTGAGGTCGCCCGTCTGCCGGGGTTCGAGAAACGCGCTGTGCGGATCGAGCGTGGAGAGCATGCCGTGCAGTGCGCTGTACACGATGTCGCGGTAGGCGAGCTCGTCGACGTAGTGCCGCCGCACCATCAGCATGGCCTCGGTCAGCAGGGCGATGTCCTCGTAGACGCTCGCCGCGTCGGGATCGCCGACGGCCTCGTCCGCCGCGGCCGCAGGCGGCGTCACCGCGGGCACGTTGGTGGGTGAAACGGCCGGTGCGTTCGTCAGGGGCAGAACCAGCCCGCGCGGCAGGGCGGGGAGGTTCGTGACCGCCGCCTCGCCGGACGGCTGGGCCGCCTGTGGGCCCGCGCCGGCCCCGGACAGGGCCAGCAGGAACACGACGGCGGCACATGGTAGCTGGACAGGCTTAAACATGGTGATAGCATACCGCTCCGCACGCCGGGTGACAATCCTTGCTTAAGCCCTCGCTTCAACCGCGCACGCCACGCGACAAGGGGTTAAGCGGTCTGTACGCCGGTGGTGCGCTAGTCCAGCAGCGCGCGCCAGTCGGCGATCTGCCGGCGGCGCTGATCGGCCCACGTCTCGGGGTCGCGCGGTTCCGGCACGGGCGGCGGGACGAACGGCATGCCGCACTGCACGCAGCAGGCGCCGGCCCCGGCCGGCGCGCCGCAGCCGCGGCAGGTCTGCGCCAGCACCTCGCCGCAGAAGGCGCAGTGGCGGCGGCCGCCGCCGGGCTGCGGCCGCGGCCAGAGGATGATCTCGCCATTGACCGCCAGCGGCACGTTCGAGGGGCAGTCGCAACCGGGGCAGAAGGCCCGTCCGGCCGACGCGGCGGCCGTTGCCGCCGGGACTGCGGTGCCGGGCTCGGGATCGAGAGGCACGCCCAGGAGCTCGGCCACCTTGGCCAGCGTCGGACGCGCCAGCGCGTCCATCCGCCCCGTTTCCATCATACTCAGGGCCGACTGCGTGCAGCCCGCCTGCGCGGCCAGGGCCGACTGGGTCAGCCCCCGGGCGCGCCGCGCGTTGCGCAGGCGCCGGAAGAGCGGAAGGTCATCGGTGTCATCGGTTGTCGACATGGGGTTCAGGGGCGGTAGTATCCATGATTTCGGCGGTGGCGGCAAGCCGCAATCGGCTCCGGGGATAATGAGGTTGCTTTGGGCGGCGGGGTGCCGTTAAACTGAGTTCCGTCTCCAGACACCCATTGGGCGTGAAACAGGCCGGCAGGCCTTCAGGAAGAGGAACAGACGATGAAATTCGGCGTATGCGGGGCACCCGAGTGCGCGGCGGTTGCCGCGGCGGCGGGATATGACTATTTCGAGTGGTCGGTGCAGGCGTTTCTGCAGCCGCGGGCTGGCGAGGAGGCGTTTCGCGAGGCGTTGAAGCAGGTTCGCGCGGCGCCGCTCCCCTCGCCGGTCTGCAACGGCTTCCTGCCGGGCGACCTGAAGGTCGTGGGGCCGGCCGTCGACGCCGCCGCGCTGGAGGCCTACGTGACCACCGCCTGCACACGCGCCGCCGTGGCGGGGGTCGATACCATCGTCTTCGGTTCGGGGGGCGCCCGCGCGATCCCCGAGGGCTTCGACCGCGCCGAGGCCAACCGGCAAATCCTCGCCTTCCTGAAGATGCTGGCGCCGATCGCCGCGCGCCACGGGGTCTGCATCGTGATCGAGCCGCTCCGCTTCGCCGAGTGCAACGTTCTCAACACCGTCGCGGAGAGCGCGCAGATGGCGCGGGCCGCCGATGCCGAATCGATCCAGTTGCTGGTCGATGGCTACCACTGGGCCTGCAACGGCGAGCCGGAGGCGGACATCGTCGCCGCGGCGCCGCTGTTCCGGCACATGCACATCGCGACCCAGGCCAACCGGCGCACGCCCGGAGCCGAGCCCTGCGAGGCCCTGCCGCGCTTTCTCCGGACGGTCGGCCGGATCGGCTACACCGGACGGTTGTCGATCGAGGGGAAGATCGAGCATCCCGCCGTCGAACTCCCCGCCGCGCTGCGGCTGATGCGGGAGGGGGTGGGAGCGTAGCGCCATGCGCGTCGACAGCCATGTCCACGCCTTCGCCGACGCCATCGCGGAACGGGCGATGGCGGCGCTGCTGGCGAAGATGCCGCCCGGCTACGCCGCCTTCGACGGGCGGCTCGCCACGCTGACGGATCACCTGGAGACCCATGGTTTCGATGCCGCCGTGCTGTGCTCGATCGCGACCAAGCCGTCGCAGTTCGACGTGATCCGCGCCTGGTCGCAGGCGATCCGCGAGGGGGCGTTCGGCGCGTCGGCCGCCCGGCGCATCGTCCCCTTCCTCTCGGTCCATCCCGAGGATCCCGACCGCTTCGCGCACATCGAACAGACGGCGCGCGAAGGCTACAAGGGACTCAAGTTCCACTCCTACTACCAGAACCTGGTGCTGGATTCGCCCGCGGCGATCGACCTGATGCGCTGCGCCCGCGACAACCACCTGGCCGTGCTCTGCCACAACGGCTACGACATCGCCTTCCCGCGAGACCGGGTCTGCGAGCCGGCCCGCGTGCGGCGCCTGCTCGACGCCGTCCCCGGCCTGCGGCTGATCGTCAGCCACTTCGGCGGCTGGATGGACTGGGACGAGGCCGAACGGCTGCTGATCGGCCAGCCGATCGCCATCGAAATTTCGATGTCGCTGAACGATCTTCCGCCGGAACGCCTGCGTGGGATGCTGCTGCGCCATCCGATCGACGCCATCCTGTACGGCAGCGACTGGCCCTGGAGCTCCCACGCGAAGGAACTCGCCCTGCTCGATTCGCTCGACCTCCCCGCCGACCGCATGACCGCGCTGATGGGCGACAACGCCGCCCGGCTGCTGGGGCTGGCGCCCGCGCCCGCCGCAGGCTGATGGCGCACAGGGTTGCTTGACCGGGGTTGAACCGCCAAGGGAAGAGGCGGAGCCGGGCGCCCTTGCCCGTCGTGAAACGCGTGCCGGCATGGCTGATCGTGTCGCGACCGCCGGGGAGCTGTCTGCCGACAGGCAGGCGGCGGGCGCTCAAGATTCTTGTTTCGCCGAGTGTGCAAAAATTGCACATACAACCTAAGTTGTGACAATGTGTCTCGCTTGCGCGCAGGGGGCATACTCTTCTAGAATGTTGCGGTTAGGCAATCAACGGCATCAACACGCCGTTGGCACTTGATGTGCTGATCAAGAGGCCGAGAGGAGACCGCGACATGAACGATCTGAATAAAATGACGCAGCGTGCGCAGCTCGGTCTGCAGGCCGGGCGCGAGCTCGCGATCCGCTTCGGGCATCAGCAGATGGATGTCGAGCATCTGCTCCTGGCGTTGCTCACGCAGGAAGACGGCCTGGTTCCCCAGTTGCTCAAGCGCGCCGAGGCGGCGGTTCCCGAACTGCAGGGGCGCGTCGAGGAGGAGCTGGCGCGGCGGCCGCATGTCGGTGGCGACACCGAGGCGGGCAAGATCTATGTGACCCAGGCGCTGAACGAGTTGCTGGTGCGGGCGGGAGACCATGCCCGCCGACTGAAGGACGAGTACGTCTCGGTCGAGCATCTCCTGCTGGCGATGACCGACGGTGCCGCCGCCCGCACGCCGGCCGCCCGGCTGCTGGCCGCGGCGGGGGTCGACGCGAAGCGTCTGCTGGCCGTGCTGAAGGAGGTCCGGGGTAACCAGCGGGTGACCTCCGACAATCCCGAGGGGCAGTACGAGGCGCTCAAGAAGTACGGCGTCGACCTGGTCGAGACGGCCCGCTCGGGACGGCTCGACCCCGTCATCGGGCGCGACGAGGAGATCCGCCACGTCATCCGCATCCTCTCTCGCAAGACCAAGAACAACCCCGTCCTGATCGGCGAGCCGGGCGTCGGCAAGACGGCGATCGTGGAAGGGCTGGCGCAGCGGATTCTGCGGGGCGACGTGCCGGAGGGGCTCAAGGGACGGACGATCTTCGCGCTCGACATGACCGCGCTGATGGCCGGCGCCAAGTACCGCGGCGAGTTCGAGGAGCGGCTCAAGGCGGTGCTCAAGGA
>JAAYZJ010000291.1 GCA_012514915.1 Lentisphaerota bacterium
CGACCGCTTTCATGCGCGCCGTAGCGCGGTCGCCAAGGAATACCGCTATGTCGTCTGGAACGGCTCGCTGATGCCGCCGCACGAGCGGCTCTACGCGCTGCATGTGCCGGGCCTGCTCGATGCAGGCAGCATGGCGCGCGCCGCCGCGCTGTTTGTCGGCGAGCATGATTTCGTCGCGTTCATGGCCAATCCCTGCCGGGAGGTCGAGAGCAGCGTCCGGACGATCACCCGCTTCACGGTCAAACGCAGCGGGAACCGCGTCGTCCTGGTCGTGCGCGGCAACGGCTTTCTCTACCGGCAGGTCCGCAGCATGGTGGGGATGCTCCTCCGGATCGGGCACGGCGCCGAACCGCCGGAGCTGATCGCGGACTTGCTGGCCAACCGCTCGCCCCGAACCGCCCGCGTCCCCAGCGCGCCGCCGCAGGGGCTGTTTCTCTGGCGCGTCTGGTACGGCAGGGCAAGGTGATCTCAGGCGTCGGCCGCGCGGGCGAAGCAGATCCGGTCGACGCACTCCTTGAAGTTGTCGTAGCCCTTGAGGATCTGGATGTCCATCCGCAGGTAGAAGATCGGCACGCGCGGGTTCTCGATGCGGGGCAGGCGCACGGCGTCCTTCTCGGTCGTGAGGATGGCGTCGGCGCCGAGCTCGACGGCGTGGTTGACGACGTCGATGATCTCCTGCTGGCGGTAGCGGTGGTGGTCGACAAAGCGCTCGCAGACCAGAACCCGCGCGCCCATCTGCCGGACGGAGTTCTCGAAACCGGCGGGGGCGGCGATGCCCGAGAGGACGACGACCTGCTTGCCCGCGACGTCCGCCAGCTCCAGCTTGGCGCCCGTCTCGGCGTTCTTGAAAAAGCAGGGGCGGTGGCGGCACTCGGTGATCTCGGCGCGGGGGTTGAGCGCGTGCAGCCGGCGGCGGAGCTCCCCGCTGTTGCCGTCCGACTTGGTGATGAAGATGAAATTGGCGCGGCGGATGTTGCCGGCCGGCTCACGCAGGATGCCGCGCGGCAGCAGATGGCCGTTGCCGAAGGGGTTGGTGTGATCGACGAGCACGACCTCGTGCCGGTGCTTCATCCGCTGGTACTGGAAGCCGTCGTCGAGGATCAGCATATCGCAGCCGAAATGCTTGATGGCGTAGCGGCCGCTTTTGACGCGGTCCTTGTCGACCAGCACGACGACGCCCGGTAGGTTGCGCGCCAGCATGTAGGGCTCGTCGCCGCTCATCTCGCTGTCGAGCAGAATCCGCTTGCCGTCGCTCACCACGCGCGGCGGGCTGATCTGGTCGCCCAGGAAGAGCCGCTGGATGAACGGCTTCTCCTTCTTGCGGTAGCCGCGGCTGAGGATGGCGACCTGGCGGCCGGCGGCGGTCAGTTCGCGGGCGAAGATCTCGACCACCGGGGTCTTGCCGGTGCCGCCGACGGTCACGTTGCCCACGCTGATGATCTGGCAGCCCAGGTGAAAGCGGGGAAGGATGCCGACTTCGTACAGAAACAGACGGGTCTGGACGATGGCCTGGAAGAGGCGCGAGAAGCGCTTGAGCACCCACAGCAGCAGGCGGATGTCGCGGGTGTGGCCCTGGTCCGCTCCGGGATGCTGGATCAGCCGGAGCAGGAAATGCTCCAGGCGTTCCTTGCGTGTCGGCTCGGCGCGTGACATGGACGGGCAATTCGAAAAACGTGTCGGAACCGTTTGACGCCGATAAACCAACCGCCCCGACGTCGCGGGGGGACATCGGGGCGGTCGATCGGTCAGGCCGTGTAGGTGGACGCGGCCGTGGAGCCGCCCTGCCCGGTCCAGTTCGTGTGGAAGAACTCGCCGCGGGGACGGTCGACGCGCTCGTAGGTGTGGGCCCCGAAGTAGTCGCGCTGCGCCTGCAGCAGGTTGGCGGGGAGCCGTTCGCAGCGGTAGCCGTCGTAGTAGCTGAGGGCGGCGCTCATGGCGGGGCAGGGGATGCCCAGCTTGATGGCCGTCGTCAGCACCTGGCGCCAGGCGGGCTGCGCCTGCCGGACCGCCTTCTTGAAGAAGGGATCGAGCAGCAGATTGGCCAGGCGCGGCTTGCGCGTGAAGGCGTCGCGGATGTGGTCGAGGAACCGCGCCCGGATGATGCAGCCGCCGCGCCACATGAGGGCGATCTGCCCGTAGTTCAGTTTCCAGCCCATCTCGGCCGCCGCCGCCCGCATGAGCTGGTAGCCCTGGGCATAGGAGCAGATCTTGCTGGCGTAGAGGGCGTCGTGCAACTGCCCGATGAACTTGGCCTTGTCGCCCTTGAACGGCTTGCGCGGGCCGCGCAGCGCCTTGGCGGCGGCGACACGTTCCTCCTTGACGGCCGAGAGGCAGCGCGCGAAGACGGCTTCGGCGATCTGCGGGATGGCCACACCGTAGTCAAGCCCGGCCTGCGACGTCCACTTGCCGGTGCCCTTCTGGCCGGCCGTGTCGAGGATCAGATCGACCACCGGCTGGCCCGACTCGTCGACCTTGGCCAGGATGTCGCGGGTGATCTCGATCAGGTAGCTGTCGAGGACGCCCTGGTTCCACTCGGCGAAGATCCCGTGCATCTCGGCCGCCGAGAGCCCCAGCCCCTGCGAGAGGATGTGGTAGGCCTCGCAGATGAGCTGCATGTCGCCGTACTCGATGCCGTTGTGGACCATCTTGACGAAGTGGCCGGCGCCGTCGGGACCGATCCAGTCGCAGCAGGGCGAGCCGTCGTCCACCTTGGCCGCGATGGCCTGGAAGATGGGCTTGACATGCGGCCAGGCATCG
>JAAYZJ010000292.1 GCA_012514915.1 Lentisphaerota bacterium
AGCGCGATGGCGGCCGCCGATAGCTGCGACACCATGCGCATTTTCAACCATCCGGACGTGCCGGTGCCGGAGGTCCACCTCCTCTCAAACGGCAACTACCACCTGATGGTCACCCATGCCGGCGGCAGTTCAAGCCGCTGGCACGGACTGGCGCTCACGCGCTGGCGCGAGGATGTCACCCGCGACAACTGGGGCGTCTTCCTCTATCTGCGCGACATCGACACCAACGCCGTCTGGTCCAGCACCTTTCAGCCCATGCTCCGCCGCGGCACCCCGCACGAAGCCGTCTTCACGCAGGGGCGCGCCGAGTTCCGTCACACGGCCTTCGCGGTCGAGACGCAGACGGAAATCTGCGTCTCGCCCGAGGACGACGTCGAAATCCGCCGCATCACGCTCAACAACCGCGGCGACACCGCGCGGCGGCTGGAACTGACGTCCTACGCGGAGGTCGTGCTCGCCCCGCCCACAGCCGATCTCGCGCACCGCGTCTTCAGTAATCTCTTCGTCCAGACGGAGATCCTCGCCTGCGGCGAGACCGTGCTCTGCACACGCCGTCGCCGCGAAGCGAACGAACCCGAGGTCTGGTACTTCCAGAAGCTCTGCGTGCCGGGCCTGAGCGGGCGCGCGAGTTGCGAGACCGACCGCGCCCGCTTCATCGGGCGCAACCGCACGCCGGCCAATCCCCTGGCGCTGGAGGCGCCGGCCGGCGCCTTCGCGCCTCTCGCCAACACGGCAGGCTTCGTGCTCGACCCGATCGCCGCCGTGCGCCAGCCGGTCGCACTGGGCGAGACCGAGCCGCTGCAAGTCTTCCTGATCAGCGGGGCGGCCACGAGCCGCGAGGCGGCCTTGTCGCTGGCCGAGAAGTACCGCGACCGCCATTTTGTCGACCGCGCCTTCGACATGGCCTGGTCGCACAGCCAGATCGTCATGCGCCAGTTGAATGTCACCGAGGCCGAGACCCAGATCTACGGCCGTCTGGCCAGCTCGGTCCTCTACGCCAATCCGCGCAACCGGGCGCCCTGGGCGACGGTGGCCAGGAACCGCCAGGGACAGCAGGGGCTCTGGCGCTTCGGTATCTCCGGCGATTGGCCGATCATCCTCCTGCGCATCGGCGATATCCGCCACATGGATCTGGTCATGGACGTGCTGCGCGCACACGCCTACTGGCGCATGAAGGGGCTGGAGAGCGACCTGGTGATCCTCAACGAGGATTTCTCCGGTTACCGCGCCACGTTGAACGACCGCATCCTGGCCGCGATCAACACCAGCCCCGACGCCGATCGGCTCGACAAGCCCGGCGGCATTTTCCTGCGCCGGATCGAGAACCTCTCCGAAGAGGATCAGATTCTGTTCCAGAGCGTGGCGCGCGTCGTCCTCACCGACGGCGCCGAAAATCTGCGCGAGCAGGTCGAGCGCCGGTACAGTCCGCGCCGCCCGCCGCCGCCGCTCAAGCCGGAAGCGGAAGCGCCGGGCGAGACGCCCGCGCCGCTGGAACCACGGCCGCGCATCCTCGAAAACGGCGTCGGCGGCTTCACCGCGGATGGCCGCGAGTACATCCTCATGCTGGAAGCGGGCCAGACGACTCCGGCGCCCTGGGTCAACGTGATCGCGGGGAGACGGCTTGGCCTGGTGGTTTCCGAGCGCGGCGGCATTTATACCTGGGTCGACAATGCGCATGAGTACCGGTTGACCACCTGGTACAACGATCCCGTCAGCGACCCCTGCGGCGAGGCCTTCTACCTGCGCGACGAGGCCACCGGACGCTTCTGGTCGCTCACGCCAAGCCCCACCCCAGGGCGCGCGGGCTACACCTGCCGCCACGGGTTCGGCTACACGGTCTTCGAGCACGCCGAGGATGGACTCGCCTGTGAAACATGGATCTATGCCGCTTTGGACGCGCCGGTGCGCTGCCTCGTGGTCAAGGTGACCAATCGCACAGCGCATCCGCGGGCGCTGTCGCTGACGGCCTTTCACGAACTGGTGCTGGGCGAATGGCGCCACGACAACCTGATGCACATCCAGACCGAGACCGACACGCAAAGCGGCCTGCTGCTGATGCACAATCCCTACAGCCGCATCTACCCGCGGCGCGTGGTCTTCGCCTCCTGCAGCGAGCGTGAGACTGTGCTCAGCGGCGACCGTACCGAGTTCCTGGGACGCAACGGCACCCCCGAGAATCCCGCCGCCCTGCACCGTGAGCGCCTCTCAGGACGGACCGGCACCCTCTACGATCCCGCAGCCGTCGTCCAAACCTTCTGCGAACTGGCGCCGGACGAAACCCGCGAGATCGTCTTCACGCTGGGGGCCGCGGATGATGTCGAGGAGGCGCGGCGCCTGCACCGTCAATTCGGTGCGCCGGTCGGCGCCCGCGCGGCGCTGGAAGAGGTCTGGGAACACTGGAACCGCACCCTCGGTACCCTTCAGGTCGAGGTGCCGGACAACCCGGCCTTCAACGCGCTGGCCAACGGCTGGCTGCTCTACCAGACGCTCTCCTGCCGCATCTGGGGGCGCAGCGGCTTTTACCAGTCGGGGGGCGCCTTTGGCTTCCGCGATCAGTTGCAGGACGCGATGGCGCTGCTGCACGCGGCGCCAGACATCCTGCGGCAGCAGATTTTGCTCTGCGCCTCGCGTCAGTTCCGCGAAGGCGATGTCCAGCACTGGTGGCACCCCCCGACGGGCGCGGGCGTCCGCACGCGCATCTCCGACGACCGCCTCTGGCTGCCCCAGGCCACGGCCCGCTACGTGCTCGCCACCGGCGACACCGGCGTGCTCGACGAGCCAGTGCCCTTCCTCGACGGCCGTCCGCTGGGCGAGGGCGAGGAGAGCCGCTACGATCAACATACCCAGTCGACGGAAACCGCACCGCTCTACGAGCATTGTATCCGCGCGATCCGGCTCAGCCTCGAGAGCGGGGCGCACGGCTTGCCGCTGATCGGAGCCGGCGACTGGAACGACGGCTTGAACCGCGTGGGGCAGGAGGGACGCGGCGAAAGCGTTTGGCTGGCCTGGTTCCTGTGCGACACGCTGCGGCGCTTCGAAGCCGTGGCGCGGCTGCGCGGCGAGAACGCATTCGTCGATCTATGCCGGCAGGAGCGCGAGTCGCTGGCCCTGCGTATCGAGGAAACGTCCTGGGACGGCGACTGGTACCGCCGGGCCTATTTCGACGACGGCACGCCGCTGGGCACGGCCGCGGGCGACGAATGCCGCATCGATGCCATCAGCCAGAGCTGGGCGGTCCTCAGCGGGGCCGGCCGCGGCGAGCGGGCACGGCGCGCCATGCAGGCCGTCCAGGCGCATCTGGTGAAGCCGGATGACGGGCTGAGCCTGCTGCTTGCGCCTCCCTTCGACAAGACCCCCCGCGATCCCGGCTACATCAAGAGCTATCCACCCGGCGTCCGCGAGAACGGCGGGCAGTACACGCATGCCGCGATCTGGACCGCGATGGCCTTCGCCGAACTCGGGGACTGGGATGCGGCCTGGATGCTTTTCGACCTGCTCAATCCGGTCAACCGCAGCCTCACCCCCGAGGCGGCCGCCCGGTACCGCGTGGAGCCCTACGTGATGACAGCCGACATCTACAGCGTCGCGCCGCACACGGGCCGCGGCGGCTGGAGCTGGTACACCGGGGCCGCCGGCTGGATGTACCGGCTGGCGGTCGAGACGCTGCTGGGGTTCGAACGCCATCCCGACCATCTGCGGATCAACCCGCGGCTGCCATCGGCCGGCCCCGGTCGATTCCGCCTGACCTACCGCTTCAGGAGCGCCACCTACCACATCGACGTGCAGGTTTCCCCCGCGGATGCGCCGCCGGAAGTGATCGTCGACGGAGCCCCGCAAGCCGAAGGCCGCATCCCGCTCGTGGACGACGGCGGCGATCATGCGGTGACGGTCACGGCGCCGCGTCGGCCGGTCAGCCCTGCGGCTGACTCAGGTAACGCGGGATGGAGATGATGTGGGCGGCCAGGGTCTCGCGGTCGAGGGTCAGGATCCGGTCGAGCGGCAGCGCATCCGCGACATCGAGCGATCCTGAACGGGTGCGGCGCAACGCCTTCAGGCAGGCCCCGCAGCCCAGTTTCTCGCCGATGTCGTGACAGAGGGTGCGCACATAGGTCCCCTTGCCGCAGATCACGTCGAAGGTGGCCGACGGCGGGTTGTAGTCGAGCAGTTGAAACTGGTAAATATGGATCAGCCGGGGTTCGCGCGCCACCGTTTCGCCCTTGCGCGCCAGCTTGTAGAGCGGAACGCCGTTCCGCTTGATCGCGGAAACCATGGGGGGGATTTGAAAGCTGTCGCCGACCAGCACGGTCATGCCGGCGCGCAGGGCCTGTTCCGTGACGAGGTCATAGGGCAGGCTGGAAACGACCTGCCCCTCGATGTCCTGCGAGTCGGTGGTTGTGCCGAGCAGGATTTCGCCGCGGTAGCGCTTGTCGCCGCCCATGACCCGGTCGGACAGCGAAGTGCCCTTGCCGAGCAAGATCGCCAGCAGCCCCGAGGCGTTGGGATCGAGCGTGCCGCCATGTCCGACCTTGTCGAACCGGAATGTGCGGCGGATCAGCGCCACGACATCGTGCGAGGTCATGC
>JAAYZJ010000293.1 GCA_012514915.1 Lentisphaerota bacterium
AACGGCTTACCGATGCGCCTGGCGTCGCGCATATGGGCGACTCTGACCAGGACGTCAGGCGCGCTCAACCGACGCGCCGAGGGCGCGCAACCGCACATCGACCTCCTCGTAGCCGCGGTCGATGCTGTCGGCGTTGAGGATGACCGTTTCGCCGCGTGCGGCCAGCGCCGCGATCAGCAGCGCGATGCCCGCCCGGATGTCGGGGCTCGCGACGCAGGTTCCGTGAAGGACGGCGGGCCCCGTCACGACGACCCGGTGCGGGTCGCACTGGACGATGCGCGCCCCCATCGAGATCAGGTGGTCGACAAAATACATCCGGCTTTCGAACATCTTCTCGAAGAAGAGCGTGGTGCCCCGCGTCTGCGTCGCCAGGACGATCAGAATGCTCATCAGGTCGGAGGGAAAGGCGGGCCAGGGACCGTCCTCGATCTTGGGGATGGCATCGCCAAAATCGTAGGCCGTCCGCAGCTTCTGCGCCGCCGGCAGGGTCAGGGTGCCGTTCTGGATGGTCCATTTGACCCCGAACTTGCGGAAAGGCCCTTCGAGCACGGCGAAATCCTCCGCCTCGATCCCCTCGATCGTCAGGGCGCCCCCCGTGACCACGGCGGCCGTTAGATAGCTGCCGGCCTCGATGAAATCGGCGCCGATGCGCGCCGTCGCGCCGTGCAGGCGCTCGACCCCGTCGATCGTGAGCCGATTGGTGCCGATGCCGCTGATCGAGGCTCCCATGGCGTTCAGCAGCCGGCAGAGGTTCTGCACATGCGGCTCGCAGGCGGCGTGGTAGAGGGTGGTGCGGCCCTTGGCGAGAACCGCGGCCATCACCAGGTTTTCCGTGGCGGTCACGCTGCACTCGTCGAGCAGAATGTGGGCGCCGGCCAGGCCGCGCGACCGGAACGCATAGCCGTTGCGCGGCGTGACGGACGCGCCGAGCGCCCGGAGGCCGTTGATGTGGGTGTCGACCCGGCGGCGGCCGATCAGATCGCCGCCCGGCTGGCAGATCGTGGCGCGGCCGCAGCGTCCCAGCAGGGGGCCGGCGAAGAGGATGGCCGAGCGCACCTTGGCGCAGAGGGTGCGGTCCAGGCAGGTGCTCTTGAGCTTGCCAGCCCGCAGGCTCACGCGTCGCGCGGCGCTGTCGAGGGTCACGTCGACGCCGAGCTTCTCCAACTGCAGCAGGGTGGTCTTGACGTCGTCGATGATGGGGAGATTGTCCAGCGTGACGGTTTCGTCCGTCAGCAGGGCTGCGGTCAGCATCGGCAGGGCGGCATTCTTGTTGCCGGGCGCGCGATGCATGCCGGCAATACGGTTCCCACCGCGTATGATCAGTCGTGACATGGTCGGAAAAGGGCCGGGGTGGGCGCGGGGTGCCGCGCCATCCTTCAAATGACTTCCAGACCGATGCGGTCCGGCAGCGCCGGGAAGGGCGCCGTGGGCAGCGTCTGGTACCAGAAGACGGTGGAGGCGATGTCGTCCTGCAGCGGCAGATAGCCGCGCTTGCACCATCCCAGCGCCTGGATCGTCACGCGCAGATCCTGCTCGAACCGGATCGGATCCATGATGTGCCAGCGGTACAGGCCGAACCGCTGCTGGGACTGGTAGAGACCGTCGGGGCGGAGCACCTGGCACAGGCCGGCGTAGGGCGTGCAGAATTCACGGTAGCCGCCGTTCTCCTTGCCGACATCGAAGTTGTACGAGCCGCAGAAATAGTCCTCTGTTCCTGTCCCGCAAATGGTGGGGAACTCCTTGTCGCCGTCCAGGTAAAACTTGATCTCGCCCTCGCCCCACCAGCCGTTGTTGTGGACGCCCCACGCCATGTAGGTGCCTACGTAGTGACCCTGACCTTTGACGCCGTCGATCAGCGTGTGGACAGACTTGTACGGCAGCGGGTTGGAGCGACGCCACTGGGCGTGAAAATAGGCGGCGTCTTCGGGCACGTCGGTCAGCGTGTAGTTGATCTGGTAGTAGAGGGTGATGTCTCCCCGGCCCGGGTTGGCGGTGTCGGGCGGCTGCAGGTTCTCGATCGTGATGCGGCAGTGCCGGCGGAAGGGCATCTCCCAGTAGCAGTTGAAGGCGCTGCCCGGATTGACGCACACCGGCAGCGAGGAGATTGGGCGGAAATTGGCCCCGCGGTGGAGGGCGTTGTCGTCCGTCCCCCAGCCGCAGCAGAAGAAGTCGCCCACCGGCACCTCGACGGACGGTTGCTCCTGGCCGTCCCAATAGATGCGGAGGATGGAGAAGCGCCAGTTGCCGCCGATCGTCATCCAGATCTGCTGGATGGCGCCCGGGCCGTCCAGGTCGGCGATCGTCCGTGTCTCGCCGGCCGTGATCCGGATGGATGGAGAGATCTTCCATCCCTGGCCCAGTTCGCGGGCGCAATGCTTGCCCGTCCCCTCGGTGGCCATGCCGGCCCGGCCCTTGGCGCCGTCGAAGTTCTCGGGGCTCAGCGAGCGGGAGACCGCATGCGAGAGCCGCGACAGATTGCCCAGATTCATCCCCAGTCCATTGAACGTCATGTACACAGCATACAGGGGGCGGGCGGGCGCTTCAAGCTTGCGCTGTCGGAGTACAGGCCTCAGGTGCGGTGCCACGCAATTGCACCGCACCCGCCGGCTGCATGCCGCGCTTCACCAGCGGGTCCGGCGCAGGACCGAGTTGCTGAGGGTGATGCTGGTGCGCGTCGCCGGCGGCTCCCGTTCGCGCCAGCCCTTGCGGCGGCCATAGGCGACCGCCTGGTATCCTTTGGTGAAGAACAGCAGGCCGTCGAGCTGGTGGGCCAGCCAGTAGAGACAGGCCGTCGTGCGTCCCTTGGTTCTGCCGCGCGCGCCCAGCATGGCGCGCGCGATCTGCACCCAGAAGCGGCAGCAGGTGCGGACGCCCAGAACATCGAACCCTTTTTTCAACAGGTCAAAGAGCTGGCGATCGTCGTAGCCGCTCGAGCCGGCCCATTGGCGGCGGCAAAGGAGTCCCGCCACGTCCAGTGTTTTCCGGTAATCCACAGCCAGAATCAGGTACCCGGTGGTCTTGAGCACCCGGTGGCACTCCTGCACCAGCGCGAGGTCACCGGCGGAAGGCCCCTTCAGGCAGCCCCGTGCCAGGATGACGACGTCGAACTGCTTGTCTTCGAAGGGAAGTTCGCCCGCAGACCCCATCAGTAACGGCGCCTCCCCGAGAACGGCCTCCGCCAGACGCGCCCGCTCCGGCGTCGCCTCGACGGTTGTCCAGTAGCCTCCCAGACGGCGCAGCCGCAGGCTGCCGAACGGGTTGACCACGCCGACATCGAGACAGGTGGGATTCGTCAGCTCCAGCGACAGGAAGGTCCGCTCGACCGCCTCCATTTCCATTTGAAGCGGTCGATCGGCGCGAAAATCGCCGTTCCACTGCTCGACCTCCTGCGCGGAAATGTCCAGGTTCATCCTCGTCTCCATGTGGCCGGCGTCGTCAGGACCACGCCCGTGACGCGACCGAAGGCGAGGGTGTCGCCGTCGCCGACGGGCTCGTGGGCAAAGCCGACGCCGGTGGCCTGGTTGACCATGCCTTTCGCGCCGGTGGCCTGGGCCAGTTCGGTGTGTCCGGCCACGAAGTCGACCGGCGTGGCAGCGACCAACAGGCCGCCGAGCACTGACAAGAACGCGACATGGAGTCTCATGCCTTAAATCCCTTCTGTACAGGCGGAACACATGAAAGCCGTATAAAAAATCAGCTTACCAACTCACGACTCAATGGAATGGCGGGCCTTCAAACAGCTCCACCAGCGCGGGACGCATCTTGGCGTTGCTGTGCATGAGGTTGCAGGTGTAGGCGTAGGCCAGCCGCCCGCGCTGCCAGGCCTGGGCGTTGGCACCGCCGTAGCCGCTGTGGCCGAAGCGCTGGCCGATGTGGTCGGCATCAGAATGGCTGACAACATAACCCAGGCCATGGGTGCCCCACTCGGCCGGCGGTGACGGCGTCGGGTCGTTGGGAGCCAGCGTCATGGCGCAGGCGGCGCGGACCATCTCCCGGCTCAGCAGCCGGTTGCGCGACTCCGAATCGAGCAGCAGCGAGTAGTGCCGCGCGAGATCAACAGCCGTGGAGATGCAGTTGAAGCCGGGCAGGCATGCCTGCTGGATCACGCGGTTGTGCATGATCTCCTCCAGCGAAAAGTCCCAGCACGGCGGATCCTCGGGCACCGGGGGCAGATCGGGACCGCGGGTCAGCCGGACCACGCGCGGCAACTCCCGGTCGAACACGCCGAAGAAAAGGTCGCGGAGTCCGGCAGGACCATAGATCTCCTCCTCGAGAATCTGCGGCAGCGGCTTGCCGGTGATGCGCTGCGCCAGCTCGCCGAGCAGCCAGGAGTAGTTGATCGTCTGGTAGCGCGTCGCGCTACCGGGCGGAAAGACCGGCTTCGCGGCGGCGACACGGGCGCACATCACATCCCAATCGGCAATCTGCTCGATGGTGTCGTAGGGAATGCGGATGCAGACGCCGGAGCGGTGCTGGAGGATGTGGCGGACGGTCGTCTCCTCCTTGCCGTTGCAGGCGTACTCGGGCCAGATCTCGCCAACCTTCTGGTCGAGCTCCACAAGTCCTCGCTCGACCAGCCGTAGAAAGGCCGTCGTGACGACGCCCTTGCCCGCCGAAAAGATCGGGAACAGCGTGCGCGAGTCGACAGGTGTGCCATTTCCGTCGCCGGTGACACCGGCGCAGGCATCCACCACCAGTTCGCCGTCGAGGAACACGGCCACCTGGCAGCCGATCTCCTCGCCGGCCGCCACGGCCTGATCCAACAGCCGCTGAACGCTCTCCTGCAAGGCTTGCCGCATAGGTCAACTCCCGAAGGCGGACAGGGGATGGTCGGGGCGGCGGGATTCGAACCCGCGACTTTCAGCTCCCAAAGCTGACGCGCTACCAGGCTGCGCCACACCCCGTTCCAATGACAGGTGCACAATGTACTCAAGCCGGGCGCAAGTTACAAGACCGCAAACCAACGCGCCATGCAACCGCTGGGAACGGGACGCACGCCGGGTGCGCCGGCCAGCGTCATCTC
>JAAYZJ010000294.1 GCA_012514915.1 Lentisphaerota bacterium
CGAAGTCGAGACGCCGGCGGACACCTTCGTCGAGCTCCCCGGCTGGACCAAGGGAGCCGTCTGGATCAACGGCTTCAACCTCGGCCGCTTCTGGACGCGCGGCCCGCAGCGCTCGCTCTACCTGCCCGGCCCCCTCCTGCGCAAAGGGCGCAACGAGGTGCTTGTCCTGGAACTGCACGCTGCGGGTCCCGGACGCCAAGTTGTCTTCAAGGACAAGCCCGACCTGGGACGGAACACCCCTTGACGCTCCACAGGCGCCTGGCGGATCGGCAAGGTTCGAGACGGCAAGATTGTCCTTTGACAGGAGTAGTTATGCCCACCCGTAAACCCTTTCCCCTGCCGCCCTGCGGCATGTATATCGGCACCGGCGTCTACCCCATGAGCAAGGACTACCTGCTCAGCACGTTGCACGCCCACCAGGCGTGGATGCCGCAGAACACCTCGCCGCTCGAGATGATCGACAAGATCATCGCCGACAACCAGGGAAACCTGGCCCAGGTCTGGGGCTATGCCCGCGGCTATGCGCCGAACACGTATGCCGAGTGGTTCTACGCCCTCGACGAGATCGGCGTCGAGGTGCCGCCGCCTGACTGGGCAAACGGACGCAACCTGGTGGCGTCCCAGTGCCCGATCCTCAAGGAGCATGCCGATCGCCACGGAGCCGGCATTCTGCGCTTCATCCGCGAGGCCGCCGCGCGCGACATCCACACGCTGCTGATCTACGTCAGCGCGCGTCCCGAGTGGAGCCGCCGCTTCCAGGAGGCCGGCAAACACTACCTGGGCTACGACTTCGGCGAGCGGTTCACCTTCCGGCTCGACAACCCGGTTGCGCGGCAGGTCGCGCCGCACGAGATCACCCTGACCATGCTGGCCGACGATCTGATCGCCCGCGTCAAGGCGCACGTCGACGAGCGGCGCGCGGGCGAGTGGGGCCTGGTCATGGCCACCAGTTGCAACTTCTACGTCGACTACGAGATCGCCGCGGGGACCGACGTCCCGCTGGTGGAGGATTTCGCCTTTCCCAACCTCAACGTCGCCTCGGCGCTGTCGCGCGGTCTCTACCGGCAGTTCAACCTGCCCACCTGGGGATCCCACCTGGCCCACGAGCACTACTCCTGGCTTCCCAACCGGGCGCCGCGCAAGTTCGACCTGCTGCGGGCGGCGATGATCCTGAAGTACATGGCGGGCTGCAAGATCCTGGTCAACGAGAGCGGCAACTGGTTCGTCGAGGCCTCGCTCTGCGAGGACTCGCCCAAGTTCGAATTCCCCCGCGTGCCGCTCAAACCCAGCGAGGTCAAATGGGGCGGCGACGCGCCGATGAAATTCGCCCCCTACATCGCCGAGGCGCGAAAACACTACGGGAAGGTCGATTACAACGCCCCGATTCCCCGTCAATACCGGCGCGTCATGTCCGAATTCTACGACTTCGTGAAGGCCAACGGCACGCCGGAGGGACAGCCGGAATCGATGATTGCACTGGCCAAGGGCAACAACGACCTGGGCTCCTGCTCCTACAACCCCAACGGCGCCATCGCCGGCGCCTTCGCGCTGGCCGACGCCAATCCGGCCTGGTACGCGGGCTCCCCCGAGCGCGGCTGGGAGATCGCCAAGAAGGTCTTCTTCCCCTGCCCCCACGTGCTGGCCCCCTGGCAGAACCCCTTCCTCTCCGGCACGCCCTTCGGCATGGTCGATATCGTCAGCTTCGTGCGCGACCTGATCGATGCCGACTTCCTCCTGGCGAACTACAAGGCCCTGATGTTCTGCGGATGGAACACCTCGTCACCGCAACAGGTCGAGACACTGAAGCGGTATGTCGCCGGTGGCGGCACCCTGTTCATCTCCATTCCCCAGCTCTCGACCGACGCACGCCGGAACCACGGCGCCTTCGGCGTCGAGGATCTGGTGCACCAGGGCGACTTCTCCGACTGGTGTGGCGTCCGGGTGCTCGGCCGCGGGCCGCGCATCTACTGGGCGACGGCCCCCGACGGCGTCAACGGGCTGGGCTTCTCCTTCCCGCGCCGCTTCGGAGTGCTGACCACGAGCATCGGCGAGATCGAGATCACCGATCCCGCCGCCGAGGTCCTGGTGGTGGACGACGAGCAGGCCAGCCCCCTGCTGTTGAGGCGCCGCCACGGCAAGGGACAGGTCTACTTCCTGAACGCCTGGGCCTATCCGGGGGCGTTCGACCGCGACTACGGTCCCGGCGCGACGATCGATTCGCCCGGTTTGATCGGCCAGGTGTACCGCCACATCGCCGCGCAATGCCGGGGCTCGGCGTGGATCACCGACGACGAAGTGATGCCGGGCCGGGTGTGCGAGCACATCGCCTTCTCGGTCTTCCCGCAGTGCGGACGCATCTACCTGTACAACATCGACTTCGACCACCCGCAGCGGTTCCACCTGCACCGGCGACATGGCGCCAGCGAGGCGGTTGAGCTGGCCCCCTCCGAACTCCGGACCGTCACTTTATAGCGGCCGGATCCAGGCGCAGCTCGCCGTCGGGGAGCGCGGCGCGCAGGCGCCGGTTCCAGTGGACCAGGTTGTCCAGCAGTTCGGGAACACGGGCGGGGATCGCATCGCCGCCGACCACCACGAGTCCCTTGCCGTAGCGGCGGGCCAGGAGATAGGGATAGGGGGGTCGTCCGCCGCCGTTGTTGCCGACCGCCAGGATTGTCCAGGCGTTGGTGTCGGCGGGGATGAACCCGTAGCAGGGGGAATAGCCGTGCGCGAGGCTGCGGGCGACATCAAAAGGCTGCCTCCCCCATGCGCCGGGGGCCAGCCAGGTGGTACGCCGTCCGGAGAGCGGCAGGCCGGTGATGCTCGTGACCGCGACCTTGAAGGAGGGGTCGTCGAAATAGCGGTCGAGCGGCATGCCCCAGTACGAGACGAAGACGGCCACGGCGCCGTTGCTCACGGCCGGAACGAGGTGGCGGCGCCAGTAGCCTTCCGGCACCTTGACGGGGCCATGGGGGTGGCGGAACCAGAAGGCCTCGGCCAGTGGATGGGCCGCGAGGAGCGTCGCCTGGGTCGAGCAGACGTGCATCTCCCACCCCGCCTGCATGAACTGCTGCCGCCGCGCGGCATCCTGGCTCTGCTCGCGGGCGGGCGCGCCCGACCAATAGAGCACCTGGTGTCCGGTGGTGGCGGACGGGTTGAAATAGAGGATGGCCGGCATCGATTGGGGGTAGCGTGCCGGCGCGCGACCCGCGCGGCCGCCGAAGGTTCGGCGCAGGCTGAACTGCCAGCTATCCCCGGGATTCGGCACTGCACCGAGGGCGGTGAAGGGAATTTCCATGACGACGTCCCAGTGTCCATCGCCGACGGCCACGCGCGCCGCCCAATCGGGATTCCACTGCGGCTCCATCACGCCCACGGTCGAGCGGCGTACATCGGCCTGCACGCCCCGGCTGTTGACGGCGAAGCAGGCGGACTCGCCGGAAAGGCCCACCGTGACCTCGGCCTCGACAGCGTCGTCGTCGAGCACCCCCTGGTCGCGCGCGGCGGCTTGCGCGCGGAGCTCGCCGGGCTGCGGCTCGCCGCAGCGCCAGCGGATCAGGAGGGCGTCGCGGCTCCAGGCGACGCGGACGTCGGCGGCGGTGGCAGGATCGCCGGCCGACAGGCGGACGGGCTGGCAGACGGCATCGGTGAGGTTGGTGGCCGTGTCGAGCCGCGGCGCATTGACCAGCGGCACGCCGCCGCGCTTCTGGTCGGCGAGATCGCGCCACTGCTTGTAGAGGATTTGCTCGCGCGCGACCGCCTCCTGCGCCCGGTCGCGCCACGCCGACGGGGCCTGCGCGACCAGCGCGGCCGCGGCCTGGTCGAACGCCCGTTCGACACGCGTCTGGAGCGCCTCGGTGACGAAGGCGTCGGCCACGCTCATCGCATCGCCCAGGATGCCGGGATGGCGATCCATGTCCGTCCAGGACTCGCCCATGGCCCGGAAGTAGTCGAGCATGGGGGCGGCCGCGTCGCCGTAGGCCGTGCGGCACCAGTCGGCCAGCAGCTCGTCGGCCGCGCGCGACGGATCCCACATCAGTTGCGCGTAGAGGTAGGTCGGCAAGCGGTTCTGAACCGCGAGCACCGAGGTGACGGGGCCCGTGCGCGGCGAGAGGACGACCTCGGTGATCAACGCGGCCTGCCCGCGGCGGTGCCCCTCGCGGATGGCATCCTCGATCATCGTGAAGAAGGGGGTGAAGCAGGCGTTGCGCCTGAAGACATCGAACTCGTAGCCGTAGTTGCCGACCGGGACGCCGGTCTTCTCCCAGGCATCGAAGGCCTGCAGCACGTGGGCGTTGCGCGTGCAGTTGGTATCGGAAAAGGGATGCGCGTTGCAGCGTCCGTAGGTCGCGTACTCGACGAACAGGGTGTTGCGCACCGGCACGGCGGGAACCTCACGGTAGCCCTGGTAGGCGATCGTGGCGAACTTCAGGCGGGGGTACTCGGCCTTGAGCCGGTCGGTGAGCCGGTTGTAGAAGGTGAACCAGGCCGTGGAGAGATCCATCTTGGCACAATCGGCGCAGCGGCAGTAGTCCTGGTTGTCGCTGGGAAAGATGCTGAGGATCTCGATCTGGGGCTGGCGACGGAGGTAGTCGAGGAGGTTCCTGGCGACCTCGGCGAGGACCTCGGGATGGCTCATGCAGATGCTGGAGGGATAGCGCTTGCCGTCGATCTCGGCGAAATAGTCGGGATGGTCGGCGAAATAGCGGTCGGCGCGCAGGTGGGCGTTGTGCGAGGAGTACATCGAGTGGAAGCCGAGTCGCTGCTCGGCGACGGGGGCCGCGTGGCGGTGGACATTGACGAAATTGCGCGCCATCCAGCGGCGGAACGCCTGGTGATCGCGCCAATCGCCGCAGAGGTGGAAGCCCCGGAAGGGATAGCCCGGCGTATGGGTCTGCGCCAACTGGGGCAGCGTCCATTGCGCCCGCGGGGGCATGAAGGTGCCCGATTCGCCGGGCCAGAGCCAGCGGACGCCGAGCTGCTGGTTGAGAAATCCATAGACGGCATAGAGGGCGCCGCGGGGTTGGTTGCCGGCGAGGAAGAGACGCTCGTCAATCGTCTTGACGGCACTCTGCTCGACTTCGCCGGGTTCAAGCTTGAGCTCCCGCGCCAACCCGGCAATCAGCGGGTCGGTGAGATCGCCGACGACAATGGCACCGCTGGCAGGCACCTCCCCACCCTGCTGGACGGGGAAGTCGGCACCCGAGACCTGCTTGAGTGCATTGGTGAGCTCCTCTACGGCATAGCGCACGGCCGGTGCGCTCGTCGCGGCCAGGTAGACGCGCCAGGAGGTTTGCCCGTCGGCGAAGAAGGGTGTTTGGGCGTACAGCGTGCCGGCGCGGGTCAGCAGCAGAACGACGAGCAGCGCGCCGGAGAAGCACCGTATGGTGAAGCTTCGCGGACTTTTCCGGGAATGAGTAGCATGCATGGCAGCAGTGTAGCGAAGTTGACGGGCGTGTGCATCCCCTTTATGATGCGCGACGCATGCGGCAATCGGGGCGCAACGGATGAGCATTACACTTTGGATGGCGCGTGCCTGGACGCGCTTGCTATCGCGGAGTCTGCTCCGCGCCGCGTGCGTCGCAGGAGCGACAGCCGCGATCCTACTCGCGCCAGTGGAGCGGGCGCCTGGCCAAGAAACCGGGGCGGGCGCCGAGCTCCCGGCCGTCTTGCCGGCGGGAGCACCGGTCGCACCTCTGGCCGCCTACCGGGTGAACAATCCCGGTCTAAGCGTACAGTTTCTCGATCACGCCGGACGTCCGCTCTACTTCGGCGCGAATCCCCCGGGTGCGGAGCTGGTCTTCGCCCCCGCCGAGGCGGTGACAGCCACCGTGGGGCTGACGCCCGTCCCAGCCGAGGAGGGAAGCCGCCTTGAACTGCCGGACAGCCTATGGATCGAGATCAGCAAGCCCGACC
>JAAYZJ010000295.1 GCA_012514915.1 Lentisphaerota bacterium
CCCGCACCCGCCGATCGGCCCATGAACCACTCGACCGCCGTGCGGACACCGTCCGAACGCGCTTGTGGCATGCCGTTCACCATACCCGAACGCCTGGAAAAGCACAAGACCGCAACACGCCCAAATCGTCTTGCAGCATCGCCGCGAGTCTGCCACAATGATGCCCTTTCAGGCGGCGGTCGCGTGCGCACGCGCGGCGCTGACCGTGGCCGATTGCCGACGGACAAACGGACGTGTAAAAAGGACCATGATGAAGAACATTCCGGTTGCTGATGTGCGCAATTTCACGATTCTCGGTCACAGCGGCAGTGGCAAGACCACGCTGACCGACGCCTTTGCCTACAAGTTGGGGTTGACGGACCGCCAGGGGGCCGTGGATGCCGGCACCAGCGTCTCGGACTACACCGACGAGGAGAAGGCCCGCAAGATCTCGGTATTCGCCTCGCCTTTCCTCGCCGAGCTGGCGACCGGTTCCGGGCGCCGCTTCGACCTGAACTTCATCGACACGCCCGGCTACATGGATTTCTACGGGCAGGTGATGGGGGCAGTGCGCGCCGCCGATGCCGCCCTGATCGCCGTCGATGCGGTCGGCGGCGTGCAGGTCGGCACGAACCGCGCCTGGAAAACGTGCCAGGAGGCCGGCCTGGTCGCCCGCGGGTTCGTCGTGACGGGGCTGGACCGGGACAATGCCTCGTTCGACAAGACGGTCGAGGCGATCCAGGCGACCTTCGGGAGCAACTGCGTCCCGGTGATGCTGCCGGGCGCCCCGGGCGAGGTGATCGACCTGCTCGATGCCAAGAGCTTTCCAGACGCCGTGGCCGCGCAGGCCGAGGCCATCAAGGGCGCGCTTGTCGAGCAGGCGGCCGCCACCGACGATACGCTGATCGAGAAGTTTCTCAACGGCGACACCCTCGAGGCCGACGAAATCGCCAAGGGGCTCGTCAACGCCGTCGCCGACGGGACGCTCTATCCGATTTTCGTCTGCCTGCCGCTGAAGGGCGTCGGCGTGGCCGAGACGCTCAACGGCATCTGCCGCCTCTTTCCATCGCCCGACAAGCGCGTCTTCGCGGATGACGCGGGCACGACCATCGCGGCCGATCCCGCCGCCCCGTTCGTCGGGCTCGTGTTCCGCACGGCGATCGACACGTTCGTGGGGCAGATCAACTACGTCCGCGTGATCGCCGGTACGCTCAAGCCCCAGATGGAACTCCTCAACACCACCACCGGGGCCAAGGAGATGGCCGGCATGCTGATCACGACGATCGGCAAGAAACAATCGCCACTCGACGCCGCCGGCCCCGGCGACATCGTCGCCCTGCCGAAACTCAAGGACACGCACACGGGCCAGACGCTGGCCGCGCCGGGCAGCACCTGCCGCCTGCCGAAGTTCGCCCTGCCGCAGCCCGTCCATTTCGCGGCCGTCACCGCCCGCACCCAGGTCGACGAGGACAAGCTGGGCGTCGCGCTGGCGCGCCTCACCGAGCAGTTCCCGACCATCCAGATCGAGCGGAACGTCGAAACCAAGGAGGTCGTCATCAAGGGCCTGGGCGACGTGCATATCGACGTGGCGGTCCACCTGATGAAGTCGCAGTCCAACGCCACCGTTGACACCAGCGTGCCGAAGGTCGCCTACCGCGAGAGCGTGACGGGGACAGGCGAGGGGCACCACCGCCACAAGAAGCAGACGGGAGGCCGCGGCCAGTTCGGCGAGGTCTACCTGCGCGTGATGCCGTTGCCCGCGGGCGAAACCGACTGGTTCGTCAACAAGATCGTCGGCGGCGCGATTCCCGGCAATTTCATCCCCGCCGTCGAGAAGGGCGTACACGAGGGGCTGCTGGCCGGCGCGGTCGCGGGCTATCCGGTCCAGAACGTCCGGGTCGAAATCTACGACGGTTCCTACCACGATGTCGACTCCTCCGAAGTGGCCTTCAAGATCGCCGGCTCGCGCGCCTTCCGCGACGCCATGTCCAAGGCCAAGCCGGTTCTGCTCGAACCGATCATGACGGTTCGCATCACCGTCCCCGACACCTTCATGGGCGCGGTCACGGGCGACCTCAACCACCGGCGCGGCCGGATGCTGGGCATGGACATGGCCGACGGGCTGCAGGTCATCACGGCCGAAGTGCCGATGGCCGAGCTGTTCCAGTACTGCGCGCAGCTCCGCAGCCTGACCGGCGGCCAGGGCGGCTTCGAAATGGAGCTGACCCGCTACGACATCGTGCCGTCCCAGATCGCGCAGAAGATCGCCGCCGAGGCGGCCAAGCACCGCGTCGAGCAGGACGAGGGCTGACCGGCGGCCGGGAACTCCCATGGCTGTTGAAATCCGGATCACCGATCTGGTCAAATCGTTCGGCGCGGTGCGCGCGGTCGACCAGGTGACCCTGACCATCGCGCCGGGCGAATTGTTCTTCCTGCTGGGGCCGAGTGGCTGCGGCAAGACGACACTGCTGCGGGCGGTGGCGGGGTTCCACCAGCCCGACGCCGGATCGATCGCCTTCGGCGAGCGTGAGGTGACGGCGCTGCCCCCGCACCAGCGCGGCACGGGGATGGTCTTCCAGAGCTATGCCCTGTGGCCCCACATGACGGTGGCGGAGAATGTCGCCTTCGGCTTGAAGGTTCGCGGCCTGTCGCGCTCGGCGACGGCACGGCGCGTGACCGAGGCCCTAGAACGGGTCCACATGGCCGACCGGGCGCAGGCCAGACCCAACCAGCTCTCCGGCGGCCAGCAGCAGCGCGTCGCTCTGGCCCGCGCCCTCGTGATCGAGCCCCACTGCCTGCTGCTCGACGAGCCGCTCTCCAACCTGGACGCCAAACTCCGTCTGGAGATGCGTGCGGAAATCCGTCGCATCTGCAAGGAGGCGGGGCTGACCGCCCTCTACGTGACCCACGACCAGAAGGAGGCCCTGTCGATCGCCGACCGCCTGGCGGTCATGCGCGACGGACGTCTCGAGCAGGTCGGCGCGCCGCGTGAGGTGTACACCCGGCCGGCAACCGCCTTTGTCGCCGGCTTCATCGGCGAGGCGAACTTCCTGCCCGGCCGCATCGCGGAGCATGCCGGCGGCCGGGTGCAGGTCGAGACGGACGCCGGCCGCATCGAGACCCTCTCGGCCGGCGGATCGGCGGCGAAAGGCGACCGCGTCACCCTCTGCATCCGTCCCGAGGCGACGCGGATCGGCCTGGGCGTGGGGCAGGCCAATGTGCTGGCCGGCGTGGTCCGGCAGACCGTCTATCTCGGCGAGGTCACGCAGCACGAGATCGCGCTGGACGTCCGCAAGGGGGCGGAGCCGCTGACCCTCCGGGCGCTCGATCTCGGCACGGCGCCGTCGGGCGCCGTCGCGGTCGGTCAACGCGTGCAGTGCGTGCTGCCCGTGGAGCATGTGGTCGTGCTGTGAAGCGCATCGTGATCATCCTGCTGGCGGCCGCCTTCATGGTGGCCCTGCCGTTTCTCTTCCGGCGTCCCGCCCCGGAGCATCGATGGCGCGAGACGGATCCAGTCCTAGTCATCGTCACGCCCCATAACGAGGCGATCCGGCAGGAGTTCGCCCGAGCCTTCAGCGACTGGCACGCGCGGCACTTCGGCCAGCCGGTTCGCGTCGACTGGCGGGCGATCGGCGGCACGACGGAGATCATGCGCTTCCTCGCCGCCGAGGCGGTCGGCTCGATGCGCACCTGGTGGGAACGGGCGGGACGGCGCTGGCCGGCGGCCGGGGCCGACTGGATGCTGGACCGCCGCTTCGATCCCGCGCAACCCCCTCCCGGCGGCGGGGACGCCGCCTGGCGCCTGCGGCGCGAGCTGTTCCTTGCCTTCCGCACCAACGACACCCCGGAAGCCGCCACGATGCGGATCGACCTGCTCTTCGGCGGCGGGGTCTACGACCACGACAAGGCCGAGCGCCAGGGACTCACGGTGCCGCCCTGGCCCGACGAGGCGGCGGTTCCCGCCGGCTTGTTCCGTGAGGCCGGCGGACGCGAGCTGATCCCGGTGGGCAGCAGCGGGGAAATCTGGCGCGGGCGCGCCTTCTTCGGCACCGTCCTCAGCACGTTCGGCATCTGCTACAACCCCGACCGCCTGCGCGACCTGGGCATCGCGACGCCTCCGCGCGACTGGGCAGACCTGACTGACCCCCGCTATTTCGGGCAGGTCGGCATCACCGACCCGACCAAGAGCGGCAGTGTCGCCAAAGCGTTCGAGATGATCGTCCAGCAGGCGTGTCGGGATGCCGTGCGCGGCGCGGGGTACCGCGACGACCAGGTCGATGCCTGGGAGGCTGCCATCGCGGCGGCGGATCTGCCGCACGGGCAGCTCCCCCCCGGCGTTCCGGCGGCCTACCAGCAGAGCATCGAGCGCGGCTGGGTGAACGGGCTCAACCGCATCCGTCTGATCGGCGCCAATGCCCGCTATTTCACCGACTCGGCCGGCAAGGTCCCGATCGATGTCGGCATGGGGGCGGCGGCGGCGGGAATCGCCATCGACTTCTACGGGCGCTTCCAGGCCGAATACACGCGCGCCCCCGACGGCGCCCCGCGGATGATCCATGTGACCCCCGTCGGCGGCTCGAGCGTCAGCGCCGATCCCATCAGCCTCCTGCGCGGCGCGCCCAACCGCGAGCTGGCGGTGCGCTTCATCCGCTTCTGCCTGGAGGAGGAGGGGCAGAAGCTCTGGAACTACCGCCCGGGCGAGCCGGGCGGCCCGCGGCGCTTCGCCCTGCGGCGCCTCCCCATCCGCCGCGACTTCTACCCCGACGCCGATCCCGTCCGCGACGCACGGGCGCGCGCGCACAACCAGTACACGAGCGACGACCTGACCGACCCCGCCGTCAACCCCTACCGCCTGGCCGAGGCGTTCAGCTACCAGCCGCGCTGGACCGGCGCGCATTTCGGCATCCAGCGCGACCTCGTGCGGGCGCTGTGCCTCGATTCCGGCGACGAGCTCCGCGAGGCCTGGCGGCTGATCCAGACGCAGGGCGGCCCCGCGCGGCAGCCCGCCGCGGTGGCCTGGCTCGAACGCCTGCCGCAGACCCCCCACCCCGTCACCTGGCTGAGCGCCATCACCGCCCCCTACGCGCATGCCGACCGGATGGAGGTCATGCGCCTCTGGACGGCGGAGATGCGGGCCAACTATCGCCACGCGGCGCGGGCCGTCGTCGCGGTTGCACCCTGAACCGGAGTCACGCCATGCCCCACCCCCTACCCGACCTGCTGCGATTCGACGACGGCCGCCCCGTCGCGGCACCCGCCGACTGGGAGGCGCGGCGCGCCGAGGTCGCGAGGCACGTCGTTGACCTCCAGTACGGGCGTCTGCCGCCGATGCCGGCCGGGGTGCGTATCGAGATCCTCAACCGCTCCGGCATCCGCTGGCTGCCCAGCGGCGTCGGCTTCGTCACCATCCGGGTCGTGACCGAGGCGCCCGATTACGCGTTTATGCTCTACCTGACGATTCCCGCGGGCGACGGCCCCTTCCCCGTCGTCCTCTGCGGCGACGGCTGCTGGCGCACCATGACGGAAGCGGTCACCCGGGAAGTCGTGAAGCGCGGCTACATCCTGGCGCAGTTCAACCGGACAGAGATCGTGCCGGACGTCGCGGCCGCGGGCAAGTCGATCGGCCTGTACCGCCAGGTGCCGGATGGCGAATTCGGCGCGCTGGCCGCGTGGGCCTGGGGCTACCACCGCTGTGTTGACGCCCTGGCGCAGATCGAGTCGGCCGACCCGGCGCGCATCATGGTCATTGGCCATTCGCGCGGCGGCAAGACCACGCTGCTGGCGGGCGCCACCGATACGCGCATCGCCGTGACGGTCGCCAACTGTTCCGGCTGCGGCGGGACCGGCTGCTACCGCTACCAAGGTCCCGACTCCGAAACGCTCGGCGTGATCGTGCGGAACTTCCCGCACTGGTTCTCGCCGCGGCTCAACGCCTACATCGGCCGGGAACAGGACCTGCCGTTCGACCAGCACTTCCTCAAGGCGCTCGTGGCACCGCGCGCCCTATTGACCTGCCAGGCCCTGGGGGATCTGTGGGCCAACCCGTCCGGCACGCGCATCACCTATGAGGCCGCACGTGGCCTCTACCGGTTTCTGGGGGCCGAGACACGCATCGCGATGCGCACCCGCCGGGGCGGCCACGCGCATACGATCGGCGACTGGCGCGCGGCCCTCGATTTCGCCACGCGGCAGTTTTGAGCGGTTGAGTCGCCTGTTCAGGCGCGCCTCCTTGTTCGCGCGGCTCGCGGGGACGCTCGCCCTCCATTTCAAGAGACAGCCAGCGGTGGAGGCCGGCCGACATGGTGGGCGTCCCCGCGCCCCGGTCGCACAAGACGAAACGCAGGTCGTGCCCTGTGGGAGGGCGAGCGTCCCCGCGAGCCGTGTTGCGGGCAAAGCTTCCCGCCAGCGCCCCCGACACTTAACCCCCTTCTGAGCGTTTGTGGCCACTCGCTTGACCCTCTTGATCGCCGCCACTTCATCCGTTGTCGTGCTCCGTAATCGTGTTTGATATTCCGCGCGAAAGGCAGCCAACCCTGCGGATCGGCGGAGACGCC
>JAAYZJ010000296.1 GCA_012514915.1 Lentisphaerota bacterium
GATTGGCTTGGGCCATATCCTACGCGGTTCCGCATGCGGCGGGCGGAAACGCGAGCAAAGAGACGCCGTGAACGGTTACGAAAAATCTTTCCGGCGGCGAGAGCTTCATCGTCAGCCTGTCTCTGGCGCTGGGTTTGTCCCAGATGGCCAGCAAGAATGTCCGGGTGGATTCGCTGTTCCTGGATGAAGGCTTCGGCACCCTGGACGAGGAGGCCCTCGACACCGCCCTGGAGACCCTCGCAGGCCTGCAGCAGGACGGCAAGCTGATCGGCGTCATCTCGCACGTATCCGCCTTGAAGGAGCGGATCGGCACGCAGATCCAGGTGACGCCTCTGACGGGCGGCAGGAGCCAGCTATCCGGCCCGGGCTGCCGCGGGGTGTCGCGGGAGGGGGTCACTGCTTCAACGTGAGTTGAACCACAAGAACCCGGATGGTCTTGCCCGTGCCACCCGCGGCCGGAAGCGGCAAGGCGCCCGCCACGCGCGTGTTTACTTTGTCCTGGCCAGCCTGCTGCAGATAGGAGGCGTGATAGCTGTGATCCTCGTCAACCAGGAGAAACAGCGGTCGGTCCGGGTAGCGTTCCAGGATCCCGACCACCTTTTGCACGAATCCCGGCGCCGAATCGTTGGGCGTGCAGAATCCCAGTTTCAAGCGGGACGCACGCAGCAGCGAGGACGCTCGATTCCCGATGACGATGCTGTTGACCGGGAGTTCCCTCTCAAGAGTAAGCGCCGCCTGCCGCACGGAGTCCGGTCGTTGCCAAAGGATGGGCAGGGCCTGGCGCCAGGGAGGAATGGCGCAGCAGGCCGTCAGGAACATAGCGGCCAGCGCGCCGTACCAGACGCGCCAGGGACAGCGCTTGCCAGGCAAAGCCAGCAACAGGATCAGCCCCGTCAGCAGGATCTGCTGGACGAGGATGGCGGGGTGGCCGGTTGCGCCGTACGGGCCTCCGAGGCGGGCCATGGGCCACGCATGCCAGAGCAAGAGCGAGCCGACCAGGGCGACCAGCAGGGCGCCGGCCATCCCCATCGGGTTCCGGCGCCAGGGCAGCAGGGCGAGGAGCAGCAGCGCCGTGGTGGCGACCAGCGGTCTGCCGATGATCGGCCAGGCGCCGATGGCCGGGAGATTGTATTCGTTCGTCAAATAGGCGCCCGGGCTGCGGCCTGCCGTTGTCGCCGCGCCCGTCCAGAAATGGACGAGGACGATCAAACCGACGGCCAGCAGGAGGAATGTCCGCGCGAGCGGAGCGCGACGCGTCCAACGGAACACCGACGCGCGTGCCGACACGAGCAGCCAAGGGGTCAGCATGATCAACGGCAGGAAGTAGCGGTCGGTGGTGGCGACCTGGATCGCCAGCGCACCGGCGAAAAGCAGCATGCCGGCGTAGAGGGCCGGGCGCTGCAGGCGGCGGCAGGGCCAGCGGGCCAGATGCGAGGCCAGTCCCCAGGCCGGCAGGGCGAGGATCCAGGCCACGAAGACACCCAGGCGGATATCCACGGGAAAGCGCGGAAAGATCGGGATCGCCCGCAGGGCGTGTTGCACCGACGGGCGCGGCAGCGCCCCGGCGGCCATGGAGCAGGCACCACGCAGTTGCGCGGGCACCATCTCCGATGGATGCCGGCGCAGGATCCAGAAATCGAGGCCGTGCAGGGCGCCCCACCCGATGATATAACCGAGCAGACCCAGTCCCAGCCGCGCCCAGCGTCGCCGCGGCATCGCCAGCGTGGTCAGGACGACCAGCGGGGCGAAGGCGATGCCCGTGGCCTTGACGGCTGGCGCGAAAGCAAAGCACAGGCCGCCCAGCAGGTACCACGGGCGGCGGCGTGACCGGAGCAGCGCCAGCGCCAGCAACAGAAAGCCGCCCACCACGGCGTCGGAGCTCGATGCGCGTTCGTAGGTCAGACTAAGCGGATTCAGCGAGACGGGCACCGTGACGGCCAGCGCCACCAGCGGATGCGTGACCGAAGCGGCCAGCCAGTAGGCGGCACACCAGCCCGCGGTTCCGGCCAGCAGGGTGGGCAGGCGGCAGGCGTCGTAAGTCAACCCTCGGAGCCGGTAGCTCACGGCGCTCAGGTAATGCATGCCGGGCGCGGCACCGAAGGTGGGCGGCTCGTTCATCTCGGGATCGAGGCAGTGGCCGGTCAGGAGGGCCAGCCTGCCGCCCGAGGTGTAGTAGCCTTCATCGGTGACAAAATAGCCGTAGCTCCAGAAGGGGGCGTTGCCGGCATCGGCGTTGCGCCAGGGGAGGCGCTGCCCCAGGGAGACCGCCAGCAGGATCATGAGGCCGAGCAGACGGTACTGGCGGCGGCTCGGGCGGATGCTGCGGGCGCGAGCAGGAGGTGGTGGCGCGGATGGTCCGGCGACCGGCGCGGGTAGGCGGTGTTTCATGGCGTGCTAGGCCTGCGTGTCCCGCGGCGGTTCTTCGAGCAAGCCGGTCTCGGTGATCACGGAGGATTCCTGGTACTCGTAGTCGGTATTGATCGCCCAGAGGTCGTGACGCGCGTCCGAAAGGATGTTCCGGGCCGCCAGCAGCCCCATCAGGATGCTGTGATCCTGGTTGTTGTACTTGAACGCGCCATAGCGGCCGATGACGGAAAGACCACCGAGCGTCCGCAAATAGCGGGTGATGACGTCCAGCGGCTGCTTAAAACCGCGGGCGTAGATCGGGTAGCATTTTTCGATCCGGTGCACGTGCCCGTCGAGAATCGACCGGTCGCCGATCAGCCCCGACATCCGGATGTCCCGGGTCGCGCGGTCGATTAGGCGGGCGTCGGCGGACCGCCAGACCTCGTCGCCGCCGCAGCACCAGTATTCGAGGGCCAGAATCGTGTCGGTCCGCCCCTGGCAGATGTGGGGCGTCCAGTTCCTGAAATTGGTGATGCGGCCGGTGGCCAGACCGGCCGAATGCACATAAAGCCAGTTGTCGCGGAACAAACCGTCCCCCTGGACATGGAGGTACACCAGAATCGTGTTGCGGTAGCGGAGTTCTGCCGCCGCCTGGACGACCTCGGCCGGCGCACCCGCCATCCGGGAGACGAGGTCGGTCAGCGGCATGCTGGAGACGACATGATCGAAGGGGTGGCACGTGCCGTCGGCAAGCTGCAGACCGGTCGCGCGGCCGTTTTCGGTCTCCACGCATGCCACCGGCGTTCGCAGATGAAGGCGGCCGTTCAGGGCGAGGCAGCGGTCGGCCATGCGCTGGTAGATGCTGCCGTTTCCACCATGCGGATACGCGAACTGCTCGACCAGGGTCTTGTGACGCGAAGCATCCGCGCCGAACGCGTTCTTGACGGCTTCGCCGAGAGAGAATTTCTTGATGCGCTGTGCGGCAAAGTCGGCATCCAGTTCGGAGCAGGGGATGCCCCAGAGCTTCTCGCTGTAGGTCTTGAAGAAAATGGTGAAGAGACGATGGCCGAAACGGCTGGTCACCCAGTCCTCGAAAGAGGCGTCCGGGGCTGGGCGGGGGGCGGGATTCAGGCGCTCCCACCCATAGCTGGCCAGGCAGCGGAGCGATTCGAGCGGCCCGAGATTCAGCAGCGCGTTGAACGGCCGGAGCGGATAATGGAAAAAGGCATCCTTGTAGAGGATGCGCGTGAGGCGGTTGACCATGTCGTAATCGCGCCCGGCCATCTCCAGCCAGAGCCGGTTCACACGCGTGTCGCGGCTGAAAAACCGATGGGGACCGAGGTCAACCGTCTGTCCCCACAGGGGGATGGAACGGGCCATGCCCCCGACATGCGGCGACGCTTCGAAGAGTTCGACCTCGGCGCCGGACCGCGCCAGTTCAAAGGCCGCCGTCATGCCAGCGGGCCCCGCGCCGATGATGCCTACACGCATGTCATGCTCCGCTGGAGTCCGCGACCCTGACTCTGGTAGTGATCGCGCCTTCCATCAAGCCGCTCGCCGATGCTCCATCAATACTTCACGCTGCAGCCGTAGGGATCGGTGGCCGGAATTGAAACCGGTTTGCCCGCCCGTGCTTCCGCCAGCGCCTGCACCACGTAGTTGACGGCCTGGTCCATGA
>JAAYZJ010000297.1 GCA_012514915.1 Lentisphaerota bacterium
TCCGCTTCTGCTTCGGCACCTCCTGGCCCATCGCCTCCATCATCCGCAGCATGCCGGGATTGAGTGCCTGCTCGTCGGCGACGAGGCAGCAGGCCGAATCGGTCAGCCGGCTGCTCAGCCGCACATCCTTGACGTCATCCGACAGGCTGGCCTTCAACCAGTCGAGCAGCGGACGGAAGCGCTGGTCGGCGGCCTCGCGCTGCTTCTTCGCCTCGGCCTGCTCCGTCTCGCTCCCCAGGTCGATCTCCCCGTGGTTGATGGCGCGCAGCTTGCAACCATCGTACTCGGCAAGCTGGTCGAGGATCCAGGCGTCGATCGGATCGGCAAAGAAGAGAACGTCGAGCTGCCGCTTGCGGAATGCCTCGAGCTGCGGCGACTGCCGCGCCTGGGCCAGCGACTCGGCGGTCAGGAAGTAGATCTCCTTCTGGTCCGGCGGCATCGCGTCGCGGTACTGACGCAGCGAGATCAGTTTGCCCTCGTCGGTGCGGTCCGACGCGAACATCAGCAGTTCCCGCAGCTTGTCGCCCTGCTCGTGGTCGGTGTGCAGGCCCTCCTTGAGCACCCGTCCGAAGCCGCGGAAGAAGGCGACGTACGCGTCGAATTGATCGCGCTTGAGCGTGTCGAGCTCGCCGAGCAGGCGGCCGACCAGGTTCTTGCGGATCTTGGTGATAACCGCATCGTCCTGCAGCATCTCGCGCGAGACGTTGAGGGGCAGGTCGCTCGAATCGACCACCCCCTTGACAAAACGGAGGTAGTCGGGCAGCAGCGCCTCGAAGTCGGCGCCGATGAAAACGTTGCGGACGTAGAGCTGGAGCCCGTGCTTGCGATCCGGCATCCAGAGATCGAACGGCGGCTTCGCGGGGAGGAAGAGCAAGGCGCGGAATTCGAGCTGCCCCTCGACGGCATAGTGGATCGTGCGCAGCGGCGCCTGGAAATCATGGGTCAGGTGCTTGTAGAACGCCTCGTAGTCGGCCTCCTTGATTTCGCTCTTGCTGCGGCGCCAGAGGGCCCGCATCGTGTTGAGCGGCTCCGCCGCGGGGTCGAGCGGCTTGCCATCGGGCGCCAGGCGGATCGGATAGGCGATGAAATCGGAGTAGCGCTTGACCAATTCGCGGATTTCCCACTCCTCCAGAAACCGCTTCTGGTCGTCACGGAGTTTCAGGGTAATCGTCGTGCCGGGCTCGGTGCGATCCGAAGGGGCGATCGTGTAGCTGCCCTTGCCCGCCGACGTCCAGCGGACGGCCTCCTGGCCCTCGCCCCGGCGCAGCGAGTCGACGATGACCTCGTCGGCGACCATGAAGGCGGCATAGAAGCCGACACCGAACTGGCCGATCATCTCGGGAGCCGGCATGCCGCCCTGCTGCTTGATCGAATCCAGAAACGCCTGGGTGCCCGAGCGCGCGATCGTGCCGAGGTTCTCCTCGGCCTCGGCGGACGTCAGGCCGATGCCGTTGTCGCTCACGGCCAGGGTACCCGCCTTCTTGTCGACGGTCAGGGTGACAGCCCACTCGGGCGAATCGGCGACCAGCGTTTTGTCCGTCAGCCCCTGGTACTGCGCCCGGTCGATGGCATCGGAGGCGTTGGAAATCAATTCACGCAGAAAGATTTCCTTCTTGGAGTAGAGCGAGTGGACGACCAGGTCGAGCATTTCGCTGACCTCGGCTTTGAAGGCATGTTTCTTGGTTTTCACGTTCATCATCGGTTCTCAAGCGTCGATTCTCGTCTTCCCGGCTGGCCATCGGGCACACCGGGTGTTCCGTGCTTGGTAGTATACGGCAATCCCGCCGTTTCCGCAAGCCTACGCTGGCATGGTTGGTGCTCAATGATCGGGTTCCACGACACCGTTCGATCCGAACTCACACCCATGGACAGCATGCCGAAAGATTCTCTGCTCCCCCGCTGCCGCGCGCGCCGTCACAGCAAGGCGAGACGCGCCTGCGGTCGGCCCCGGGCACACCGCAGGATGCGCCAGCCGCTGGCAGCGGGGATCGCGGGGCTGGCGCTGGCGGCGTGGGCCGTGGCGGCGGCGCCCGCCGCGATCCCTCTGGGGCTGGCGACGACGATGCCCTCCACCAATCAACCGGCGGCGCGCGCGCGGCCACGGGCGGAGCTGGCGCTGCGTTTTCCCCTGCCCAGCGAAGTCTACCTCACCCCGCCCGACTCCCGGCAGTGGCTCGACACGAAGTCGGTCGAGGGGACGGTCGTCTGGCCCGCCGCCGCCCCGGCTCGGGCGCAACTCCTGGTGTTCATGAAGGACCGCGACGGCCGCTGGTTTCAGCAGCTCCGCCCCGCGCCCCTGGCGACCGGCACCAACCACTGGTCGTTCGACTTCACGGCCGAGGCCGTCGATTGGACGCCGGTCGGCCATCACCAGGCCTGGAACTACCGCACACGGTTGGAGCCGCAGCTTGTCGGCCTGCGCGTCTTCGCGCTTCAGGCGGCCTATACGGGGGCCTGCGAGGTGGCGGATGTCTCCCTGGTGCCCGCCGCCCCTCCGCAGGGGCCGCCATTCATTCGGCAGGTCCGCCCCAACACGCTCAGCGTCCCATGCAACGGCCTGTTTGAGCTGCAGTTCGACCTGCCCGACCGGTATGCCAATCCGTTCGATCCGGCCGTCGTCGATGCCGCGCTGCGGGTCGAGACCCCCGACGGCCAGACGCACACCGTCGCGGCCTTCTACATGCAGGATTTCTTCCGCGTGGTCGACGATGTCGGCGAGAGCCTCGTGCCGCAGGGGCGCCCCGCCTGGCGCGCCCGCTACGCCCCGCGCCTCCCCGGCACCTACCGCTATACGCTGACGGTGAAGGACGGACAGGGGCAAGCCGCAACGGCCCCCGCCACCTTCGAGGCCCGGCTGCCCGGCCAGGTGGGCTTCGTGCGCCGCTCCGCCGCCGATCCGCGGCACTTCGAACTCGACGACGGCACCTTTTTCTTCCCGATCGGCCATAACGTCCGCTCGCCCTTCGACACCCGCATGGACGAGCAGTTTCCCTGGAGATTCCGGCATCCCGAGGGGACCGGCGCCTACCGCCGCTATTTCCGCAGCATGAGCGAGGCGGGGGAGAATCTGGCGGAAATCTGGATGTGCCAGTGGTCGCTGGGACTCGAATGGTCCACCGTCTCGCCGGGCTACCATGGGAGCGGCGACTACCATCTGGGGAACGCCTGGGAACTCGACGAGGTCCTCCGCTGGGCGCGCGAGAGCCGGCTCCGGATCAACCTGGTTCTGAACAACCACGGCCGTGTCGGACTGGGCTACGACGCCGAGTGGAACGACCATCCCTACAATCAGGCCCAGGGCGGGTTCATCGCCGCCGACGATCCCATGGCGTTTTTCGCCGACCCGCGGGCCCTGGCCCTGCAAAAGCAGTTGGCCCGCTATATCGTCGCCCGCTGGGGCTGGGATGCCTCCATTTTCGCCTGGGAGTTGTGGAGCGAGCTCGATCTTGTGGGCAAGCATGGCCAGCAACCGGTGCCGCAGAAGGATCCGCGGGTGATCGCGTGGCACCGCCTGATGGGCGACACGCTCCGCGAGCTCGACCTCGGACGCCACCTGATCACCACGCACCTCTCGGGCGACTACCGCATCACCAGCCCCGAGCTGGCACAACTGCCACAGCTCGACCATTGCGGCATCGACGCCTACCATTTCAACCACGACCCGTTGCACATCGTCAACCTGATCCGCGAGACCGCCGAGCATTACAAGGCCTACAACAAGCCCGTGCTGATCACCGAATTCGGAGGTTCGTCGATGGGGGCCGGCGTCAATCACCTCACGCGCGAGCTGCACGCCGCCTTGTGGGCCTCGGTCTGCGTGCCGCTGGGCGGAACCCCGCTCTTCTGGTGGTGGCAGGTCGTCGAGGAGCAGAACCTCTACCCGATGTACACAGCCGTCGCGCGCTTCATGGCTGATGTCGACCGGCGCGATCCCGCCCTGGTGCCGGTGCGGTTGTCCCTCGCCTTCGACGAACACACCCCGATCCCGCCGGCCGAGGCTGACCACCTCGCCCTGGCCAGCCCGACGCAGGCGCTGGCCTGGGTCTTCATCCGATCCGCCTTCGCCCGCTTTGGCGCGCCGCTGGAGACGCCGCTGGAGCACGTCACGGCGACCTGGACGGGCTGCTCCAACGCCATCTACCGGGCCGCCTTCTACGATACCGCCACCGGCGCCATCATCAAGCAGCAGGACCAGCGTGGTGCGAACGGCCGGCTGACGCTGCGCCTGCCGCCTCTCGCCCGCGACATGGCCCTGAAGATTCGACTGGTCGAACCGCACGCCGCGGCGCCGTCCCCCACCCCGCCTTGAACCGGCCATGAAGCACCCACGGTTGACGATCGCCATCGCTCCGGACGCCTTCAAAGGGGCGCTGAGCGCCGCGCACGTGGCCGCGGTCCTGGCCGATGGTTTGCGGGCGGGTCTGCCGGGCGCGCGGTTCCGCCTGATTCCCATGGCCGACGGCGGCGAGGGCACCGTCGACGCCTGGGCGGCGGCGACCGGCGCCACCCGCTGCCGGGCGCGGGTTCACGACCCGCTCGGCCGCCCCATTCTGGCCGGCTACGCGCGCGACACGCGCCGCCGCACGGCCGTAATCGAAATGGCGGCCGCCAGCGGCCTTCCCCTGCTTGCCGCGGACGAGCGCAACCCCTTGCTGACTTCGACGCGCGGCACCGGCGAATTGATCCGCCACGCCCTCGACCACGGGGCGCGCCGCCTGCTCATCGGCATCGGCGGCAGCGCCACCAACGACGGCGGCGTCGGAATGGCCGCCGCGCTGGGGGTGCGGTTGCTCGACCGGCACGGCCGGGACTTGCCGCCGGGCGGCGGCGCCCTGCTCCGCCTGCACCGGATCGACGACACGGGACTCGACCCACGCCTGCGGCACACGGAGCTGGAGGTAGCCTGCGACGTCACCAACCCGTTGTGCGGCCGGAACGGCGCTTCCGCCGTGTACGGCCCGCAGAAGGGTGCCACGCCGTCCCAGGTCCGCACGCTCGACACGGCGCTGGCACGCCTGGCCGCAGTCGTCGGTGCCGCGCGGCCCGACCTGGCGAATCTGGCCGAGGCCGCGGGAGCCGGCGCGGCTGGCGGTCTGGGCTATGGCCTGATGATCTTCGGCGGCGCACGGCTGGGACGCGGCGTGGAGTATGTCGCCAAGGCTGTCCGGCTGGCGCAACGCCTGCGCGGCTGCGACCTGGTGGTCACGGGCGAGGGCCGCCTCGATGGCCAGACCGTCAACGGCAAGACGCCCGTCGGTGTCGCCGCCGTTGCCCAGCGGCTGGGCATCCCCGTGATCGCCATCTGCGGCTGTCTGGGCGACGGGTACGAGGCCGTGCATGCCGCCGGCATCGATGCCGTCTTTCCCGTGGCGCACGGCCTGTTCGATCCGGCGCATCCCGCCCGCGGCGCGCGGGCGCGCATCCGCGCCTGCGCGGTGGAGGTCAGCCGCCTGCTGGCCGTGAAGCTGATTTCAGATGGACGCCGCGGCACGCGGCGGCTATGATACCCGCTTTCACGTGGCGATCGGGACGCGTCGGCAGGCACACGGCAGTGCCGGACGGATCCACGGCCGCCACGCGTCTCGGCCAAGGGCAGCACACCATGACGCAGCCCGAACGTCCGTTCCTCGATCTCGACGCGCCCGAGCGCAATCCGCCCAGCACCCCGCCCTGGGCGCGGGAAACCGTGCCCGGCTGGCTCGCCCCCTATCAGGGGGTCAATGGCGCGCCCGAGCGCTTTGCCTCCAAAAAAGGCTATTACGGCGGCCCTTGCGAGGGGATCGACCGCTACCAGGCGAACGCGTTCATCTGGTACACGCCCGCGACGGCCAGCTACCTGTACACCGATTACACCCCCGTGCCCGTCGACTACCGGCCGGGGACGCTGCCGGGCTACGAGGCGCTGGCCGCCCGTTTCACGAAGCCGGGGGATTCAGAAACGGAACGGGCGCTGGCCCTGCTGACGCGCGCCATGCCCGAAGCCTGCCGCCATCCGGGCATGCCCCCGCTGGCGCCCCCGACGCGCGCCGACCGCAATCTCGACGACGAGGCGTTGCTGGCGTCGCGCTGCGGCTGGTGCAACGAACAGGCCCGCGTCTTCATCCGGCTGTGCCAGGTGTCGGGCCTCCAGGGCCGCCTGATCCACCTCTACGGGCAGAACCACACCATCGCGGAGTTCTATGCCGACGGCGCATGGGCCCTGGCCGACGCGAGCAGCCTGTTTGTCGCGGCCGGCCCCGATGGACGGCTCCTGTCGGCGGCGGCCTGCCACGACGGCGCGGCGAACCAGCGCTGCTACGCCGAGGCGAAGGTCCGCCGGATGCGGGAGATGTGCGGCTGGTCGCGCGAAGCCCTCGGTTTTGCCGACGACGACGCGGCCCAGCGCTGGCGGGACAACGCCGCCCGGCTGGAAGTCGACGAGCTTGCCACGCGCGAGATCCACTTCGGCGTGATGAACACCCCCCTGCCGCCCCACCCCGGGCGCGGCTGACGTTTCGCGGCAGGCGGTTCCGCTCAGAGCAGACTCAGGCCGGCACCCGCCAGCGCGCCGCCCAACAGCGCAAGCACCGGCGAGACGCGGCCGTGCACGACGACCGCGGCGACCGCGACGGCCACGAGGAGGGGGTGGACGAGCTGCGGCCAGCCGCCGGCCTCGAACTCCATCCCCAGCACGACCCGGCACAACCGCAGCGCGACCGCCGCGATCAGCCCCGCCATGACGGGGCGCAGCAGCGCGAGGATGCGCGACATGCCGGGATGATGCTGGAACCGGCGCCAGACCATGCCGAAGAGCATCACGCAGACAAACGAGGGAAACGCCAGCGACAGGGTGGCTATCACGGCACCGGGCCAACCGGCCACGCGCCAGCCAACCAGGGTGGCGCAGTTCATCGCCAGCGGCCCCGGCGTTGCCTCCGAGAGGCCGAGGATCTCGATGAACTGCACCTCCGAGAGCCACGCGTGCGCCAGCATCTCGCGGCGGATCAGCGGCAGCATCACCATGCCGCCCCCCAGGGTGAGCAGCCCGATCTTGGCGAACGCATAGGCCAGTTCGAACAGGACGATCATGGCGCCGCCTCCCGCCGGGGCCGCCGGGCACCGATCCACTGCCCGGCGAGTCCCGCGGCAACGGCCGCCAGAATGGGCCAGACCGGATTGAGATCCAGCAGCAGGGTGAGGCCCGCCACCCCGACGCAGATGGCCCAGAGGCCGGCGCGGCAGCCGTTGCGCAGCACCAGCCGGATGGCCGTCCCCAGCAGCAATCCCGCCACGGCGGGACGCAAGCCCGCGACAACACGGGCCATCCAGGCGTGCCGCAGCAGCGCGTCGTAGACTCCCGCCAGCAGGAGCATGACGACAAACGGCGCGGTGATGACGCCCAGCACGGCGGCCACGGCCCCGCGCCAGCCCCGCAGACGCTGGCCGGCGAGCAGGGCGACATTGACGGCGATCACCCCGGGAATCACCTGCGCGAGTGCGAAGAGATCGGTCATCGCGGCAGGCGTCAGCCAGCGGCGCCGCCCCACGACCTCGCACTCCAGCAGCGGCAGCATCGCATAGCCGCCGCCGAACAGCACGCCGCCGACCCGCGCGAAGCTGGCGAACAAGGCGGCCAGCCGGGGCGACGGGCCCTCCCCCGTCGGGAGGTGTCCAACCGGATCACGCATTGTTCAGCGCCTCCAGTTCGGCCCAGCGGTCGAACAAGCGCTCGATCTCGGCATGCACGGCGGCCAGCCGACGCTGCCAGGCGGCCACCTCGCCTGGCGACTGCCGGTAGGCCAGCGGGTCCTGCAGGCTCGCTTCGAGCGCGCGCTGCTCCTGCTCGAGGGCGGCGATGCGCTCGCCCATGCACGTCAGCTCGCGCTTCTCGTTGAAGCCCAGCCGCCGGCGCGCCGGCGCGGGCTCCGGATTCGCAACGGCGCGGGCGGGCCCGCCGGACGGCGGCGGCGCTCCCTCCGGTTCCTCCCCGGGAACCTTTCGCTGCGCGAGCCAGTCGTCGTAGCCGCCCGCGTACTGCGCGACGCGGCCATCGCCCTCCAGCGCCAGCGTGCTCGTCACGACGTTGTTGAGGAAGGCCCGGTCGTGGCTGACCAGCAGGAGGGTCCCGGAATAGGCCGCCAACTGCTCCTCGAGCAGGTCGAGCGTCTCCATGTCGAGATCGTTGGTCGGCTCGTCCATGGCCAGCAGGTTGCCCGGCGCCAGGAAATGGCGGGCCAGCAGCAGGCGGTTGCGTTCGCCTCCCGAAAGCACCTTGACGGGCGTGCGGGCCCGCTCGGGCTCGAACAGGTAGTCCTGCAGGTAGGCGTAAATGTGCCGCGGTTGCCCGTTGACCACGACGGTGTCGCGCGCGCCCGCGATGTTCTCCGCCACGCTCTTCTCGGGATCCAGGGTGGCGCGCATCTGGTCGAAGCAGGTGACCTGGAGCCGGGTTCCGAAGCGGACGGCGCCCGCAGCGGGTTCGAGGCTGCGCGTCAGCAGTCGCAGCAAGGTCGTCTTGCCCGATCCGTTGGGGCCGATGATGCCGATGCGCTCGCCGCGCAGCACGCGGAGATCGAGTCCGCGGATGATCGGCGCCGCGCCCGGATAGGCAAAGGTCAGGCCCTCGACCTTGAGCACCAGCGCGCCGGAGCGTTCCGCCGCCTGCAGGGCGATGCGGCTCGTCCCCTGCTCCTGGCGCTGGCGGCTGAAGGTGTCGCGCAGGTTCAACAGGGCGCGGACGCGCCCCTCGTTGCGTGTCCGGCGTGCCCGGACGCCCCGGCGCAGCCAGGCCTCCTCCTTCTCGAGGAGCCGCCCCATCCGCTCGCGCGCAACGGCTTCGTCGTCGAGGAGTTGCTGCTTGCGGCGCAGGAACGTATCGTAGTCGCAATCCCAGCCGGCGAGTCGCCCGCGGTCGAGGTCGATGATGCGTCGCGCGAGGCGGCGCAGGAACAGCCGGTCGTGGGTGATGAACAGCAGGGTCTCGACGCGGCTGCGCAGAAACGTCTCCATCCACTCGATCGCCGCGATGTCGAGATGGTTGGTCGGTTCGTCCAACAGCAGGATATCAGGCTGACAGGCGAGCGCGCGCGCGAGCAGCACGCGCCGCTTCTGCCCCCCCGACAACGTCTCGAAGAGGGCTTCGCCCGCCAGCTCCAGCCGGGAGAGGGCGGCCTCGACCGCCGTGCCGTGTTCCCGGTCGCCAGCCGCGGCCAGCGCGCGGGGACCGGCCGCCACGAGGTCGCGCACCGGCCCGCGCAGGTCGCCGGGCACCTCCTGCGGCAGATAGGCCACGCGCAGTCCCGCCTGACGCAAGACCCGCCCGGTGTCGGGTTCGACCTCGCCCGCCAGCAGACGCATGAGCGTCGACTTGCCCGCGCCGTTGCGCCCAACCAGACAGGCGCGCTCGCCCCGCTCAATATTAAACGTCACGTGGTCGAGCAATGGCTCCCCGCCATAACCGAGTGAAACATCCTGCAAAGAAAGAAGCGCCATAAATACCCGAAATGACAGCATTTAAGCACTTTTCATACCATCCCGCTTGCATGGCGACTGCGATTCGGGTAAACTGCACACTTTGTCACGCCGCCCCGTGTGGATGGCAGCCATCCGCGCGCCGGCGCAAGAACCGGATTATGGCCTTTCAATCGCTCAGTCTTTCGCAGCAGCAGCGCCAGATGATGATTCTGGCGCCGCAACTGCGGCAGTCGCTGGAGATGCTCCAACTGCCGCTGACCGAGTTACGCGCCATGATCCAGCACGAGATGGAGCAGAACCCGACGATCGAGGATGTCGTCGCACCGCAGGAGGTCTCCTTCGACGAACTGGCCCAGCAGACCCTCGCGGGCGACACGACCGGTGCGGCGGAGGCCGCTGTCGCCGATCCGGCCGATCCGGCCGAGGCGGCGGACACGGCGGCCGCCGCCCCCTCCGCGGAGACGGAGGCGGATGCCCCGCTCGATTTCAGCGACGCGAGCATCGACACGCTCACCGCCCTGGACAGCGAGTGGCGCGACTACTATTTCGAGGAGCAGCAGAGTCATCCCTACACGGTGCAGGACGAAGAGCGTCGACGCTATATGTTCGACTCGCTCAAGCAGCCCGTTTCGCTGCAGAATCATCTGCTGGCGCAGCTCGGCCTGAGCGCCCTTTCGCCCGAGGACAAGCAGCTCGGCGAGCTGATCATCGGCAGCCTCAGCGATCAGGGGTACCTGACCAGCGACCTCGCCGCGCTCGCCGTGCAGGCGGGATCCCCGTTGTCCCGCCTGGAGGCGGTACTGAGCGCCGTCCAGGAGTTCGACCCCCCGGGCATCGCCGCGCGCGATCTGCGGGAGTGCCTGCTGATCCAGCTCGCGCACTCCGAGGCCCCGCAGGCCGACCTGGCCGAGGCCATTGTTTCCCGCTACCTGCCGGAACTGGCGGCCCAGAAGGTCAATCAGCTCGCCCACGCGCTCAAGGTGCCGGTGCCGGCCGTCGAGGAGGCGGCGGCGCTGATCCGCACGCTCAACCCCCAGCCCGGCCGCCTGTTCGAGTCGGACACGGCCACCTACATCACCCCCGAGATTTTCGTCAAGCGTCTCCCCAACGGCCGCTGGGGCGTGATGCTCGACGACGACCAGCTTCCCCACATCCGGATCAGCAACCATTACTGCAAACTGCTTGAAGATCCCGCAACGTCCGCCGAGGTCAAGTCGTACATCCGCGAGCGGATCCGCTCGGGGGCGTTCCTCGTCAAGAGCATCCACCAGCGGCAGAAGACGATCCACTTGATCGCCAGCGAGATCGTCGCCGCGCAGCAGGCGTTCCTGGACCACGGGGTGTCGGCCTTGCGCCCGATGACGATGGCCGAGGTGGCCGGACGGGTCGGCGTGCACGAGACGACCGTCAGCCGCACGGTCGCGAACAAGTACATGCAGACCCCCGTCGGCGTCTTCGAGCTCAAGTACTTCTTCACGCCCGGCCTGAAGACGGCGGAGGGGCCGGCGGTCTCGAACAAGACGGTGCAGGACAAGATCGACGCGATGATCCGCCAGGAATCGACGGCCAACCCGCTCTCCGACCAGGCGATCCAGGAGCGGCTCCAGGCCGAGGGCATCGAGATTGCGCGGCGCACGGTCGCCAAGTACCGCATGATCCTCAAGCTCCCCCCCTCCCACCTCAGGAAGCGCGGTTGACGATGCCGCGGGGATTCGGCATGGGGCGGATGATGCGCGGCGGCCAGGACGAGGGAGCGCCCCGGGCGCTCAAGGTCAGCGACCGCCGCATGCTCCGCTGGTTCTACCAGAATCTGGGAGCCTACTGGCCGCGGCTGCTGCTCGGGGTGACGGCCATGCTCGGGGCCACCGCGGCGGGGCTGGCGATCCCGCTGGTCCTCAAGGACATCTTCGACAAGGTCATCCTCGCGCGCGACACCGCCCCCCTGCCCGGCCTGACGCTTCGCTTCCTGGGGCTGACGTTGGCGGCGCTGGGCCTGGGCGCCGTGCGGACCACCGCCATGCACCTGCTGGGGCAGCACTTCGTGCTGAAGGTCCGCATGGACTGCTACCGACACCTGATGACGCTGGGGCTCGACTTCTTCGCCGATCAGCGCTCGGGCGACCTCATGTCCCGCATCAGCAACGATGTCGGCGCGGTCGAGGATCTGGTGGTCCATGCCTCCGACGATGTCATCAGCAACGTGCTGCACGTGGCGGGCTCGGCGGTGCTCCTCTTCGTGCTCGACTGGCGCATGGCGCTGGTCGCGCTGGCGCCACTGCCCCTCTTTGTCGGCATGCTCTGGGGTTTCACCCGTTATATCCGCCCCGTGTTCAACCGCATCCGCAAGGAACTGGGGGAGATCAACGCCCGGCTGCAGGAACGGCTGGGCGGCATCCACGTCATCAAGGCGTTCGCGCGCGAGGAGGCCGAGAGCGCCAGCATCGAGGCCAGCAGCCGCGCCTACTACGAGGCCAACTGCAAGAGCATCTGGATGTGGAGCACTTTCTTCCCCCTGCTCTCGCTGGTGACCACGACCGGCCTGGTGGTGCTGGTCTGGTACGGGGCGCGCCGCGCCGCCACGGGCACCGCGCTCACGGCGATGTCGACGGGAACGATCATCGCCTTTCTCCGCTACATGCAGGACTTCTACCGCCCGGTCGGCGCCCTGGCCCGCGTGCAGAACGTGATCAACCGCTCGCTGGCCGCCGTCGCCCGGATTTTCGAACTGCTCGACACCCAGCCGACCGTCCGCGACGCCCCCGGCGCCGCCGAGCTGCCCGCGATCCGGGGGCGCGTGGAGATCGCGGGGGTCGCCTTCGGCTACGCAACGGGCGAAGCGGTTCTCCGCGACATCAGCGTCACGGCCGAACCCGGCGAGGTGGTCGCCCTGGTCGGAAACAGCGGCGCGGGCAAGACGACGCTGGTCAATCTGATCGCCCGCTTCCACGATCCCGCCGCCGGGGCGATTTACATCGACGGGATCGACATCCGGCAGGTCACCCAGCGATCACTGCGCCGTCAGATCGGCACCGTGCTCCAGGAGACGTTCCTGTTCAACACGACGGTCCGCGAGAACATCCTCTATGCGCGGCCCGACGCCTCGGAGGAGGCGTTGATCGCCGCCGCGCGCGGCGCCCATGCCCACGCGTTCATCGAGAAACTGCCCGACGGGTACGAGACCGTCATCGGCGAACGGGGCGTCCGGCTCTCGGGCGGCGAGCGGCAGCGCATCGCGATCGCGCGCGCGTTCCTCGCCGACCCCCGCATCCTGATCCTCGACGAAGCCACCTCGATGGTCGACACCGAGGCCGAACTCGTTATCCAGCAGGCCCTGCGTGAATTGATGCAGGGACGGACCACCTTTATCATCGCCCACCGGCTGTCGACCATCCGCCAGGCCAGCCAGATCCTGGTGATCGAAGACGGCCGGATCATCGAGCGGGGCAGCCACGACCAGCTCATGCGGCGGGACGGTCGCTACCGCGCCATGATCAGCCGGCAGTTCCAGCAGGTTCCCGAACTTTCCTAGTCCTCGGGCACCAGCAGGGCTTCCAACGGCAGTTTGGGAACGTGGTGGATGCCGTCGGCGGATCGGTAGTAGGCGGTTTGACCGTCTATCGCCGCCTCAAGGCGGCAGGTCTCGGCGGGCTTGCCGAGCGCGACGGCGTAGAGCAGTTCCAGCGCTGCGGGGAGGTTCAGCGCCGCCCGGATCGCCGGGCGGTCGATCGCCCCGAGCATGCAGCCGCCGAAGCCGTCGGCGACGGCGGCGAGCAGCAGGGTCTGCATGGCGATGCCCGCATCGGTCTGCGGCGTTGCTCCGCCCGCGGCGGCGAGGACCAGGACGTAGGCGGTCGGCGCCTCGTCGGCGGCGGGCGACCATTCCTTGAGCAGCCCCGCCCAGCGCGTGAGGGGAAAAACGGCGGCGCACTCGGCCGGATCATGGATGAGCCGGAAGCGCAATGGCTGACGGTTGCCGCCGCTGGCCGCGAGCCGGACGCAGTCCAGCCAGGTCTCCAATCTTTCCCGGCCCGGTCGCGGCGTCTGGTGAAACCGACGGTAAGACCGGTTGCGGACAATCAAGTCGCTCAGCTCGCTCAAAATCATCGAGGTGCTCCTTTCCAGCAACGCCTCCCTTATACATGATCCGTCAGGCTGCAGCAAGCGCCTGCACGCGCCCCCCTGGGCGGTTCAACCCCGGTCGACGACCATCGACCCCAGCCGATCCCCGTTGAGAAGGGGGGGCTAGCGGATGACGCGGCCCCCATCGCCACGGTTGACGCCTGGTACAGCCTCTGTTATTTTCAACGGCAACGGCAACGACTGCCGGGTGAACGCGTCCGGGCAGCCGTCAGCGACCGTCACGGAGCAGGCGGGGGAGGATCAAGGATGGACTGGTACTACATCAAGGATGGCCAACAGGTCGGTCCCGTTGACGATCCGACGTTTACCGCCCTGGCTCGTCAGGGAACAATCGGGCCGTCTGACCGGGTCTGGAATGCCTCCATGGGGAGCGAGTGGAGCTACGCAGCGGACGTGCCGGGGCTCTTCCCCGCGGAGGCGCCGGCCTGGCACCAAGCCACCGACAGCCGTGCCGGTCGCCCTGCGGGCAGCCTCACGCCCAACGCGTCCCTGACGGAGCATCCCGATATCGGGGTCAACGAGGCCATCGGCCGCAGTAAGGCGATGATGCGCGGCAACCGCTGGAAGCTCTTCTGCCTCTCCTGCCGATTCATCGGCTGGACGCTGCTGAGCCTCCTGACCTGCGGCATCGGCTGGTTCTTCCTGATGCCCTACATGCAGGTCTCGTTCGCCCACTTCTACGAGGACATCCGCTAGGCCAGCAGCTCGCGCGCCTGCGCCAGCACGTTCTCCACCGTGAAGCCGAAGCGCTTCGCCAGATCCTTGTAGGGGCCCGAGGCGCCGAACCGGTCGAGGGCAATCATGCGGCCCGTCGGCCCCAGGTAGCGTTCCCAGCCGAACGAGACACCGGCCTCGATTGCCAGCCGCCGTGTGCAGACCGGATCGAGCACGCTGTCGCGGTAGCTCTGCGGCTGCAATTCGA
>JAAYZJ010000298.1 GCA_012514915.1 Lentisphaerota bacterium
TGCAGTAGCGGCAATAGGCCGAGCAGAAGTCGGTGGCCATCAACAGCACGCGGTCGGGATAGCGGTGCACCATGCCGGGGACGGGACTCTGGTGTTCCTCGCCGAGGGGGTCGTCGGCCTCCCCGGGGCACTTGCGCAGCTCGTACACCGTCGGGATCATGGCGCGGCGGATCGGCTGCTCGGGATTGAGCGGATCGATCAGCCCCATGTAGTGCGGGGTGATCGCCATGGGGAGCAGCCCGCCGCCGAGTTCCAGCGCCTTCTCCTCTTCCAACGAGAGGTTCAGCATGCGCCGCAGGGCGTCGGCAGTCTGGATCCGGTTGCGGACCTGCCACTTCCAATCGCTCCACTCGCGGTCGGATACCTCGGGAAAACAGGCGCGTCGGAACCGACGCCCCTGCGGGTTCATGCGCATCACGCGACGCGCGGTAAGGCGCTCGGCAGCCAGGCCGCCGGCGGCTGGTGTTGGCTGAGCCAGGCCGGTAAAGCCGGTGTCAGCCAACATCCTGGTACTTGGAGGCTCTTCTTCCTGTTCAAACAGGGAGGGGATTTCGCTTGGGTGCCGTGACACGGGGTTCACCGCACACTCCTGTGTTCGTATCGGACGTCTTTTTTTTCCGATGCGACGCCTAAAGCACCGTTTGGTTCGGCATCCCAAGATGCCGAGCCGACTCTTCTTTCCAGGCCGGATCGTAGCAGGACGTTGTCTGTCGCGCCACTCCCGGCTGTTGGATGCTTATTACGCCCTTCCGGCCTGCTTGTCAAGTGGGTTGCGAAAACTTTTTCTTTATCGCGGAATGTGGGGGTTGGAGGAGCCAGCGGATTGCGGCCGCGTCACCGGTGCGCCGCTGGGCCGGCTTGCCGCCAGCAACGGCAAAATTGCCGTTGATTCATGAAAAATTACGTTCATAGCCATTGAGATGACTATAAAATGCCGTTAATATGCCTGTGTCAAGCTGATCGGGTTGATCGGCTGACCCAGCGGAGATCTGAAGGTATGCAAGGCTATCTGAACGAATTCATGGAGCGCGTCTGCCGCAGCAACGCGGAGCAGCCTGAATTTCTGCAAGCGGTGCGCGAGGTCGTCGAGTCGATTGCCCCGGTGCTCGACCGTGTACCTGCCTTTCGCGACCAGGCGATTCTGGAGCGGATTGTCGAGCCGGAGCGGGTGGTGATCTTCCGGGTGCCCTGGCAAGACGATGCCGGCCGGGTTCGGGTCAACCGCGGGTACCGCGTGCAGTTCAACAGCGCGCTGGGGCCCTACAAGGGGGGGCTCCGCTTCCATCCCTCGGTCAACCTGTCGATCATCAAGTTCCTTGGGTTCGAGCAGATCTTCAAAAATGCGCTGACGACGCTGCCGATCGGCGGCGGCAAGGGCGGCAGCGACTTCGACCCCAAAGGGCGCAGCGACGCCGAGGTGATGCGCTTCTGCCAGTCGTTCATGACCGAGCTCCAGCGCCATATCGGCGCCGACACCGATGTGCCGGCCGGCGACATCGGCGTGGGCGGGCGCGAGATCGGCTACA
>JAAYZJ010000027.1 GCA_012514915.1 Lentisphaerota bacterium
CAGCGGATTGGCGGATCTCGGCTATCACTTCCGCGCCGGCGCGCCCTTCAGCGTGGCCGACGATGCTGTCCGGTTCGATCCGCTGGTGGCATCGATTTTTGTCGCTCCCGCCGGCAACGACGGCAACCCGGGAACAGCGCTCCTACCCTTCCGTTCCATCACCCGCGCCCTGACCGCGGCATCGGCGGGCAGCCATATCAACGTGGCTGCCGGCTTCTACACCAACGGGGTTGAAACCTTCCCGCTGGATCTTCGCAAACCGGGCTTGCGGATCATCGGCGCCGGTGCGCAGGCCTCCATCGTCAAGGCTGCCGGCGTCACCACTTCGAAACGCGTGCTGCAGGCACGCGGCGTGGTGGGTGACGGCGCGCTTACGGGGCTGACGTTCACCGGAGGGTACATTCCCAGGACGGCAACACGCCGACCGATACAGTCAAGGCCTTTGGCGGCGGCATCTACATTTTGCTGTCGGAGCTGGACATCGAGGATTGCATCATTCGCAACAACCGCTCCAATGCCTCGGGCAACGGCTACGTCTGGGGCGGCGGTATCTATGCGCTCGATTCCACCGTCACCCTGCGCCGAACCCTGTTCACGGGCAATGTCGCCAAGTCCACCCCTGGTTCAAACAACAACCGCGCCCACGGCGGCGCCCTGGCGTCGGAAAACAGCACGATCCGCGTCTTCAACTGCCGCTTCATCGGCAACGATGCCGACGCGCAGGGTTACCGCGGTTCATGGGGCGGCGCCATCTACCTCCTCGACGGCACGGGTTTGATCCGCAACTCGCTGCTGTCGGGCAACCGCGCCGGCCCCGTGACCGCCCGCGGACAGGGGGGCGCCATCTACCTCAACCCCGGCACGGTCGTCGAGAGTTGCACGATCGCCGGCAACCAGTGCAACGGCAACGCCGCCCTCGTCACCACCACGGCCGGCGGCATCTACGACACGGGCGGACTGGTAACCAACACGATCGTCTATTTCAACACCAACACCTACGTTTCGGCAGCTTCGGATGTCTATACCACGGCGCTGGCCCGCTTCGGCTACTCCTGCGCGCCGGAACTGACGAACGGCGGGGCGTTCAACATCGTGGACAATCCCTTGTTCACCGACGTGAATGCCGGCCTCTACACGCTGCAGCCCCTCTCTCCCTGCGTGGGCAAGGGGCTGGATCAGGTCTGGATGAAGGCCGACGTCGATCTTGCCGGCAACGCGCGCATTGCCGCCGGCCAAGTGGACATGGGGGCTTACGAGGTGATGCCGCCGGCGGGAACGGTCCTGATCCTGAGATAGGCGGGGTTGACGCCCTACAATGGTTCGCTCAAGCCTGAAATCGCCCGTTGACGCATTGACAAAGCCGGGGTCGCTGTCGGTGACCCAGTTCTCCTCCATCGGGACCTGCCAGTTGCCGCTGCTTACACTGTCGCGCTACCTTCCGTTGCATACGACCAGCAAGAAGTCCGCCCTGAAGAAGTTGCGCGAACTCGAGGTCGACCTTGCCGCCGGCAGGATTCCGGTCGTCGGAGAAGCACGGCAGGGGGCCGAACGGCGGCAATGAGGCGCTGGCCAACGTCAAGACAATACTCCCTCCGGCATACGTTCGCCTCGATGCAGTCGGATGCCGGGACGGAGACCACGGGGCTGGCGAGGCTCATGGGACACACGACGACGCGCACGCTGAAGCGGTATGTCTCGAACACGTTCGAGGCACAGAAGGCTGTTACCGCCCTGCAGGACCGACTGAACGACGTGACCAAGCCGAGGAACGTCGGAGACGAAGTGCGGCCAGTTTTTGACGCCGATTTGACGCCGCCGGCTCTTGAAGCAAAAAGGACCTGCGACGAAGTCGTCGCAAGTCCTTGCTAATCAATGTTCTAAGCATGGTGGAGCGACGGGGATTCGAACCCCGGACCCCTACGTTGCGAACGTAATGCTCTACCAACTGAGCTACCGCCCCATGCTGGATACCGGAAAACGGCCAGCAGTGTAGCGAACTCCACGCCAAACGGCAACTGCATATTTTTGCCCGTGGGTGTGAAGTGGTGTGATTGCACGCTAAGGGTTAAGATTGACATCTCCCCGCCAGCCTGATACCTTACGCTCCCGTTATGGGACAACAGCTACGCAAACGCCTGAAGCGCAATCGTCGTGACCGTTACAACAAGCGAGTCCGCGACCGCGCGAATCAGGCGATCAAATCCAAGTGAACACCGTCCGGCGCAAACGGCGCCGGGTGACGCGGCGCGATGGCCGAGCGGTTAGGCAGAGGTCTGCAAAACCTCGTACAGCGGTTCAACTCCGCTTCGCGCCTCCATTCTTCTACTTGCGCGGCATGGCGCCGCAGCAGTGCTTGAATTTTCTGCCGCTGCCGCAGGGGCAGGGGATATTGCGTCCGACCGGTTCGGTCGGGGGCTGGCGGTGAATTCCCGCCGCCTGGGCGGCGCGTTCGCGCCGGATCTCATCCGCCAACTGCTCGAAACGGGGCAGGGTATGTGCGTAGAACTGTTTCCAGCCGGCGCAGAGATAGCTGAGCTGCTGGGGATCGCGCGCGCCGGCGTAGCGGTGCTTCGGACAATCGCCCGCGCAGAAATCGAGCCACGGACAGGCGCCGCAAGCGGCGTTCCACTGCCGCTTGCACGCGCCGAAGGCCCGGAAGCGCGGCGAGGCGTACAGCTCGTCCCAGTCGTTTACCATGATATTGCCGAGCTTGAGTTCCGGTTCAGCGAAGAAGTCGCAGGGATAGACGTCGCCGTTGTGCTCGACCAGGAAGTACTGGCGGCAGTCACGCCCCATGTTGCAGACGTTGGCCACGCCATCGACCAGGCGGACGAGGATCGAATCGAACAGACGGATCGACACCCGGCGGGTGTCGCCGGGGTACCAGATGTCGAACAGCCGGCAGAGAAAGTCGCCCCACGGCCTCGGCTCGATGCTGAACGGCAGCGGCTTGCCAACCGTGTTGAACGCGACGCCCGGGATGTACTGGTGGTAGAAGTGTCCCTGATCGACCAGGTGGCGGTAGACCGTCTCGGGATGGCTGCCGTTGAGGGCGTTGACCAGCGTGAGGACGTTGAAATCGACCCCGTGGCGCCGCAGGCGGTCGATCCCGGCCTGCACGCGCGTCCGCGTGGCCTCTCCGCCGGCCGTCAGCCGGTAGGCGTCGTGATAGGCGGCCGGGCCGTCGACGCTGACGCCGACGAGAAAGCGGTAGGCGGCGAGGTGGGCGGCGAGGTCGTTGTCGATCAGCGTGCCGTTGGTCTGCAGGCCGTTGGCCACCAGGGCGCCGGGGCGCCCGCACTGCTGCTGCAAGGCGGTCACCCGTTTGAAAAAAGCGGTTCCCATGAGCGTCGGCTCGCCACCCTGCCAGCCGAAGCCGTACTGGGGCTGATCGGTCGCCATGTAGCTGCCGATCAGCCGTTCGAGGACTTCATCGGACATCCGGTGGTGCGGGGTGTCGGGATAGAGGGCGGCCTTCTCGAGGTAGAAGCAGTAGGCGCAGCGCAGGTTGCAGTCGGCGCCGGCCGGCTTGATGAGCAGGGTGAAGGGGGGCATGTTCGCGTCGGACATGCGTCAAGCATAGCAGATTCACTTCGACACTTAATCCCCTTTCTTAAACGTTCTCTTCATCAAAACAACGATTGCCCAGTCGACCCCGGAACGATTACACTGTCCGCATCTAGCCCAAGGCCGAAACGGAACTTATCGCATGCAACATGACGCTTGGCAGGCCGTCCTGCAGGAACTGGAAACAACCCGTAACTCCCACTTGCGCGACCTGTTCGCCGCCGACCCCCGCCGCGCGGCGCGCTTCACCGCCCGGGCGGCCGGATGGACGCTCGACTATTCGAAGAACCGGATCACCCCCCGGCTCATGAAGCGGTTGATCGCGCTGGCCGAGGCGTCCGGGCTCCGCGCCGAGATCGAGGCGATGTTCACCGGCGCGCCGATCAATGCGACCGAGAACCGGGCCGTCCTGCACACCGCCCTGCGCAACCTCTCGGGCGAACGGGTTGTTGTGGACGGGCGTGATGTGATGCCCGACATACGCGAGGTCCGCGCCCGCATGGCAACCTTCTGCGACCACGTGCGTTCCGGGAGCTGGCGCGGACACACCGGCCGGCCGATCCGCGCCATCGTGAATATCGGCATCGGCGGTTCCGACCTGGGGCCGGCCATGGCCTGCGAGGCGCTCAAGCCCTTCAGCAAGCGGTCGCTCCGTTGTTTCTTCGTCTCGAATGTCGACGCCACCCATCTCGCCGAGGTCCTGCGCCAGGTCAAGGCCGAGCAGACCCTCTTCATCGTGGCCTCCAAAACCTTCACGACCCAGGAGACGCTGACCAACGCCCTGTCGGCGCGCGACTGGCTGCTGAGCCGCCTGGGCGGCGACCCGGCGGCGGTCGCCCGTCATTTCGCGGCCGTCTCGACCAACCGGGAGCGGGTGGTCGCGTTCGGCATCGCGCCGGAAAACATGTTCGGGTTCTGGGACTGGGTGGGCGGCCGTTATTCGCTCCCCTCGGCCATCGGGCTGCCGCTGATGCTATCGATCGGACCCCGCAACTTCGAGAAGCTGCTTAAAGGCTACCACGCCATGGACGTCCACTTCCGGACGGCGCCCTTCGAACGGAACCTGCCGGTGCTGCTGGGCCTCCTGGGCATCCTCTACCACAACGGCTACGGCGCCGAGACGCACGCCGTGCTCCCCTACGACCAGTACCTCGCGCGCCTGCCCGCCTACCTGCAGCAGCTCGACATGGAGAGCAACGGCAAATCGACCGACCGCCAGGGACGGCCCGTCGGCGGCACCACCGGCCCCGTGATCTGGGGCGAACCGGGCACCAACGGCCAGCACGCCTTCTACCAGCTCATCCACCAGGGCACGCGGCTGATCCCCTGCGACTTCATCGGCTTCTGCCGCTCGCACAATCCGCTCGGCGACCACCACGACAAACTGCTGGCCAACTTCATCGCGCAGAGCGAGGCGCTGGCGATGGGGAAGACCGCCGCGGCATGCCGCGCCGAGGGGGTTCCCGAGGCGCTCGTCCCCCACAAGACTTTCGCCGGCAATCGTCCCTCCAACACCCTGCTGGCCGACGCGCTGACGCCGCGGACGCTGGGCGCGCTGATCGCCCTCTACGAGCACAAGGTCTTTACCCAGGGGGTGGTCTGGAACATCTTCTCGTTCGACCAGTGGGGCGTCGAGCTGGGCAAGGTGCTCGCCGGACGCGTCCTGCATGAACTGCAGGCCGCGGCCGAGCCGGAGCTCAACCACGACGCCTCCACCAACGCCCTGATCCTCCGCTGCCGCGGAGCCCGCCCACGCGCCTGAGCGCAGGAAGGAAGCCGCCATGCTGGATGTCTCGATTGTCGTCGCCGTCTACAACGAGGAGGAGAGCCTGCCGCCGCTGTGCGAGCAGCTCGACCGGGTCATGCGCGGCCTGAAGAAGCGCTACGAGATCATCCTGGTCGACGACGGCAGCCGGGACGACTCCTGGCCCGTCATGCTCCGCCTGGCGCAGCAGATTCCCTGCCTGCGCCTGATCCGCTTCCGCCGCAATTTCGGGCAGACGCCGGCAATCGCGGCCGGCTTCGATGCCGCCGAGGGCGAAGTGGTCATCACGCTCGATGCCGACATGCAGAACGACCCCGCCGACATCCCCATGCTGCTCGACCGCATCGCTTCCGGAGTCGATGTCGTCAGCGGCTGGCGCAAGGACCGCCAGGACCGTTTTCTGGACCGCAAGCTCCCGTCGATGCTCGCCAACGCCCTGATCAGCCGGATCACCGGCGTGCACCTGCACGACTACGGCTGTTCGCTGAAGGCCTACCGGCGCGACATCATCAAGAACCTCAAGCTCTACGGCGAAATGCACCGCTTCGTGCCGGCGCTGGCGAGCTGGGTCGGCGGCAAGATCGAGGAAGTGCCGGTACGGCACCATGCGCGCCGCTTCGGCACCTCCAAATACGGCATCTCGCGGACGCTGCGCGTCGTGCTCGACCTGATGACCGTCAAGTTCATCCTGCAGTACAGCACCCGCCCGATCCAGATCTTCGGCCGCATCGGCCTGAAGTTCGGCGCGCTGGCCCTGCTGATGCTGGCGCTGGTCGCCGCCGACTGGCTGGCGGGCGCCACCGGCGCCTACGGCGGCGATGGCTGGCTCGGCGTGCTGAACATCACCGAGCACACCTACCTGCACAAGCGTCCCTTCTGGGTGATCACCCCACTGGTGTTTCTCGGCTTCTGCCTGCAGTTCATCACCCTGGGGCTCATGGCCGAAATCCAGACCCGCACCTATCACGAATCGCAGAACAAGCCGGTCTATGTCATCCGCGAGACCGCAAGATCGAAGGAGTGAACGACTGGAGTATGCGCATCTTTCGCGCTGGTGTGCGACTCAAGGCGCATCGGAAGCCGTTTCTTTGACCTCCTCATCCCCGTCCTCCGTCCCATCTTCCGTCCCGCCGACGTCGTCCGCCGGTGGGCACGGCGCCGGGCTGGTCGCTTTCCCGGGAGCGTCGGCCGCGAGATGGCGCGCATACTCGAGCACCCCGCTGGCCACGGCGTCCGCCAGCCGTGCGCGGTACCAGCCGCTGGCCAGCCGTTCGGCTTCGCGGCCATTCGAGAGAAAGCCCACTTCGATCAGCGCCGCCGGACAGGGCGCCTGCCGTAGAACCTGGAACCGGGCGCGGCGGAGGCCGCGGTCGGCTGAATGGCGCCTGCCGGGGATCTGTCGGTGGATGTGGTAGCCGAGCAGCGTGTTGTGCCGATCATGCCCGTTGCCGGCGCGCGGACGGTCGGAGAGCGTGCCCGCGCCGGTCGGCGGGTGGCCGGCGAGGGGCATGACATAGGTTTCGCGTCCGCTCGCCAGGCGGTTTCCGGCCGTATTGGCATGCAGACTGACGAAGACGTCGGCCCGCCAGGCGCCGGCCAGCGCCGTCCGTTCCGACAGCGTCAGGAAGGTGTCGTTGGTCCGCGTGTAGCCCACCGCCATCCCCGCCGTCTCGAGCCGCGCACCGATGCGCAGCGCCAGATCGAGCACGAGCTCTTTTTCCAGCAGGTGCGGCGCGCTGGATGACGCGCCACCATCCTCGCCGCCGTGGCCGGGATCGAGCATGACACGCAGTGGCGCCGGCTCCCGGGACGGCTGGCTGAAGAGGGGGAGCAGCACCCGTTCGACATCGGCCGCGGCCAAGTTCACCAGGCTGGTTCCAGCCGGTTCAGCCACGGCGTTCAACCAGACGGCCACGCCGTTCAGCTCGGCGCGGCGCATGCCGGGAAAGAACCGCAGGCGGTTGGTGCCATCGCCGATGTCGATGGTCTCGGCGCGTTCGACACACGACGACCAGCCCAGCATCTGCTGCAGGGCCGCCAGCGGCACCGGTTCACCGCCGCCCGTCGCGCCGACCGCCGCCAGCGCCAGCCACAGGCACACTCTCCGGGTGGATTGCGTTGCTACACCCCTTGGCGACTTCCGCCTGCAGGCGGGACTCCGGCGCGGCTGAGCCGATAGAACCTCTTGTGTTGGATCTACCGGGCGAACACACGACCTTCTCCTCCGCTTGCCCACGGTTACATGCTCTTCCTGCGCACCCACGTCGCCAACCCAGTACGCGACGCTCCTGCCGCTCTCAGACAAACGATACGCCGGAACACCTTCCGGGATTCCGGCGTATCGGTCCGTCGGCACGCGTTCGTGCGCGTCCTACCGGATGACCGCCCGGTAGAAGCGCGAGGGGTCGCTCACGCCGGGGAAGACGTACGTGTGTTCGTCGCCGCCTTCGCCGTCGTTGAACTGCGCACCCGAGATCTCGGTGCCGGCGACCTCCGCGAACCCGCCCGACAACAGACTGGCGCGCGACTCCAGAACGAGCGTTCCGTTGATGTCGCCGTTGTTGAATCCAGAGTTGACCGTGTCGCGATCCAGACGCACCGTGACGTGCAGGTCGCCGCCGACCCAGGCGATATCGGTCACGCGGAGGGTGGCCGTCGTATCGGTCGTCGGGTCGGTATTGAGCAGGAACTCGTCCTCCACGCCGAACGCGTCGCCGTCGCCCTGGGCAACCGCCGCCTCCGACCACTGCGACAGCCAGTCGATCGACACCGCCTCGCCGTAGGTGTCGACCGCGACGAAGGTGACGTGGTTGCTGACGTCGCCCGCCATGGCGGCTGTGGACCAGAGGTAGTTGCTCGTGCCGACCGCCTCGGGAACCGCGTCGCCGTTGGAGGTGAACGCCCCGATGCGGTACCACGGATCGGCCGCGTACTGGATCGCGGCGGGACTACCGGAGGCGATCGAGTCGGTGAGCAACGTCGCGGCAAGCCCGTCGTGCAAGCCGTGCGGGCCAATGACGGAAGTCAGCAGGAAGTAGCCACCCGGCTCGGGCGTGATGTCGACCAGGAACTGCGAATTGTTGACGTTGCCCGGCGTCCGGGTGCCGCCCGCGCTGGTCGGCCAGTAGAAGTCGTCGAGCGAGTCGCCCGGCTCGTCGCCCAGGAGACTGAGCGACTGGACGGAGAGATACGCCTTGTTGCCCGCATAGGTGTA
>JAAYZJ010000299.1 GCA_012514915.1 Lentisphaerota bacterium
CGACCCGGCAGGCCAGCAATTGTCCCCCCGACATGTTGACGCCAGCCCCTCTGCCATTGGTCGACGACACCCGGTTGGCGCGGATCAGACAGTTGCTGACGACCCCGTCCACCAGATACAAGCCGCCGCCCTGGTTGCCCTGGTTCCCCGTCATGAGTCCATTCTCCTCCAGCGTGGAGTCGGCCAACAGCCCCCCGGCCACATGCGCACCGCACCCCTTGCTGTAGCTCCAGGAGCTCATGGTGGCCCGGTTGCCCCGGATCAGGCAATTGCTGACGACCCCTCCGTCCATGTAGAGGCCGACCCCGTAGACGTACTGGACCGCCGGGGTGTTGTCGGCGATGATGCAGTTCCGCACGGTGCCGGCGGCCAGGAAGACACCGGCGCCCTTCAGATCGCCCGCCGGCACGCCGCCGCCGGTGACGGTCAGGTTCTCCAGCACAGCGTCGGCATGCGCCAGCCGGAACACACGGCTACCAGCACCCGGGCCCGAAACAATCGTCTCTTCGCGAGCACCGTAGCCCGCGATCGTGATGCCGGCCGTCAGCGCGACCTCGGAAGTCACCTGATAGGTGCCGTTACTGACCAGGATCCGGTCGCCCGCACTCGCCCGGCCGACGGCGGCCCCGATCGTGGCGAGCGCCTCGGCCCAGTTTTCTCCCGTTTTCGAATCGTCGCCTGTCGGTGCGACATGAATGTCGCCCCATGCGGTTGCGCCGGCCAGCAGGGCCGCGCCCAGAGTAAGCGTTGCGAAGCGTCGCATGATTGTTATTTCCAAAACCATGCAGGAAATCCTGTAAGAAATCAATTCAAAAACACTTCGTAAGCTTCTCGTCATCGTTCTTCCTTGCAGTGGCCCAGGTTTCAAGTCCCGGCGCCGAGACGCGCCGCCAGGTCGTAGAGTTCGTCGCGGGCGGTGCGCCACGCGTCGGGCGTCGCGGCGTAACCGTACTTATAGGGTACTATACGTTCAAGCAGATTGTCGAGGCGCTGCTCCAGCGCCGCGGCTTCGGCCCGCCGCGCAGTGTCCTTCCGCCAGACGTCGAGACGCGCGCGGATGAAGGCGATCAGCCGGTTGTCGCGGATGCCGTCGCCCTCGAGCTCGCGTCTCCAGGTGTCGAGGAGCGAACCGTCGGGCAGGAAAAGGAGCCGGTGACTGAGGCCGTGCTCGTAGCGGAAGGGAACCGGCGACGTTTCGACACTGTGCGGGCTCAGTGAATGTGCGGCGTAGTTCATCGCCCCGTCGAAGCGCCACTTGGCCGTCAGCCAGTAGAAGGGAAGATTGTCCTCGGGGCGTCCCGTCAGCCGCGTCGGCGGCACGCCGCAGCAGTACCACCAGACGGCGTCGCCGGCCCGCTGCCGCTCGCGGAAGAAGGGCTTGAGCACGTCGTGCTGGTAGTTGGGGCACCAGGGATCCATCGTCCCGACAGCCGCTTCGAGCGTGGCATCGTTGCCGCTGTGGCAGGTCATCACCCGCAGGCCCCCCTCGCGCCAGGGGCGGGCGAGCGTCATCCACTCGGCCAGGCTGCGCGGTTCGTCGCTGACCTTGAGGATGAAGCGCTTCGACCGCCCCGTCCGCTGCAGAAAGGCGGCCAATTGCTCCGCCGCCTGCCGCGCCACCCATGCCGTGTCGTTCGTGCCGACGATGCGGGCGAGGGCGTTGAGATCGTCGAAGGGCCCCAGGAACCCGGGCGGAGGCAACCCGAGCGCGGCGTATTCCGCTTCGCACAGCCGCAACGCCTCCTCCCACGGCGCCAAGTCGAGGGTGAACCGCGCCCCAGCCGGCTTCAGGCGCCACAGCACCGTGGTGCCGAGCCACTGGACGCCAAGCCGCGCCTCGTTGCGCGCCAACTCGCGCGCGGCGCGCGTGTACAGCGGCGTCCCCGGCTGGAACCACCAGGCGGGCCGGGCAAAGCTGTAGAAGGCGGTGCCCGAATCGTCGGGCAGCACGACCGGCTCGATGGTCAGCTCCACCGGCACCTGTTGCCGTGCGCCGCCGCCCTCGACCGTCAGTGAGCCGGTATAGCGCCCCGGTTGCGCTCCGCGCACCGTCTGCACCGTGAGCCAGATGCCCAGCGCCGTGTTCGCCGGCAGCGGCAGATGCGGCCGGGGCAGCAGAGCGTTCGGCAGCCGTAAATCGCCGAAGAAACCATCCCACTCGTAGCAGCCGGTGTAGCGGATCGCCGTCTCCGCCGCCAGCACCGTGCCGTCGGCGCGGCGCAGCGGCCCCAACTCGGCCCGCAACCGGGCCATGTCCCGCTCGGCTGCGAGTCCGAGCTGCAGCGAGCGGCGGTCGTTGACGCCCAACCGCAGCCGCAGCGCCTCCGGTGCCGGGCGTGCCGGATGGAGCAGCCAGGGATAGACGACTTCCAGCGTGTCCGCGCCGAACAACCGGAAAGGCGCCGCTGCGGGCTCGCGGCCGGGCAGGGCCGCCAGCAACCGCGCGGACGCCGCCTCGACCGCCCCGACCGTCTCGCCAATGACCAGAACATACCAGGGAGCACCGTCGCGACGCCGCACGACGGCGACCACACCTGTCGGATTGTTCAGATAGGCGGCATCGTTCCACAGTCCCGCCATCGCGACCGCCTGCCGCGCGTAGCGGTGCGTCAGGGGGCGCCCCACGACCAGCGGCAGCCCGTCGTAGTTGTTGAGCGCGTGATCGTCGGACACCAGATAGAGACCCGCCCTTTCCGCGAGCCGGCGGGCCGCCTCGTACTCCCGGCGGCAACCGGCGCGCGGATAGGTCGCGACCACGCCGCGCGCGGCGACAAGCGCCTGCGCAGCAGCAAGGTCCTCGGGAAGAGTCGGACTCGTCGGACCTGTCAGACCGGTCGGACTCGTCGGACTGGTCGGACTGGTCGGATCGGCTGGCGTAACCGACCAGTCGTGCAACCGCGCGGCGGCCTGCCCCAGCACCTCGCGGCTGTCGAAGTCGGCGCGCATCTGGTAGTGCGTCGCGCCGGCCGGCACCGCGACCACGGCGCCGTTGGTGAGCTGCCCGAGCCAGGTGCCCCAGCGGGCGCGCCCATCGCCGAAGCGGATGGCGCCGCCGACACGGGCGCGGCCCTCCATCTCGAGACTCACGAAGCGGATGTCGTCGGCGCCCCAGCGGTCGCCGGCCGCCGGCAGGGCGCGCCGGCCGAGGGTGAAGGGGTGGCGCCCCGGCGCCAGCCGCGGCAGGAGGCCGTAGGCCGCCTCGGCGGTGTTCGTCTGCGTGATCGTCCCCGCCGCACCGTCTGCGAACCGCCAGTCGACGATGCCGGCGCGGTCGAGGCGCAGCGTCACGTTGGCGCCGCCGTAGCAGGTCAGTCCGAGGTGACCGCCGATCTGGCCGAGCCGGATGGGCCCGGCGGCGCGCGGCCAGGGATTGAGCCAGCGGGTGATCACGAATCCGCGCGCCGACTCCAGATCGGCCCGGTAGGCCACGCGCGTCGCCGGTTCGTCGGCCTGCCACCCGATGCGCAGTGCCCGGGCCGCCGCCGGCAGCGGCGCGGGTGCGAATGGATGCGAGGTCTCGAGAGGGTGTCGCGTGCCGAACACCGCCACCCCCGCCACGCCGGCCGAGGCTCCGCGGCTGGTGGTGAGCTCGATCGAGACGGCGTGCACCGTTTCGCCCGGCAGGAAGTCGAGCGTGGTTGCGGTCGACGGCCAAAAATCGGAGTGGTCGGGAAAACGCCAATCGCGCTCGGCGCGCGCCAACGCGCGCCCGGCGGCATCGTGGAGCGTCACGACAAAGTAGCAGGCGTCAGTCGTGCGGACGACGACGCGCCGTACCGGCGCCGCCCGGCGCAGCGGCACCACAAGGACCGCCGGGGTTTGCGGGGGCATCCAGGCGCTCTCGGGATCGTCATCGGTGGCCCGGCCGACCTGCTCCGGCGCCAGCACGGCGCGAGCCGCCTGCCCCGCCGCCAGATCCTCGTCGGCATCCCACGCGGGCACCGTCGTGCCTTCATCGTTGAGCATGGCGCGTTCCACGTTGACCGTGCTTTCACGCTCGGCTAGGCGAGACGCCGTCGCCCTACCTTCGCGATCTTCGTGTCCCTCGTGGTGAACTGGCGTTGCGCCTTCCGGCCACACGGCGGGCGTCTCCTCGGGCGGCGGTTCGCCGCGCGGCAGCGGCGGGCGGGCGAAGTCGATCTCGCCGCGCAGAAACGCGAGGAACCACCCGGCGCGGGCGGCATCGCGCGACGCGGGCGCCAGCGTGATGGCCTGTTCGAGCAGCCGCTCGGCGGCGGCACGGTCGCGGCTCCAGATGCCGCGGGCGCACAGGAAGGCGTACTCGGCGGCGCTGTCGCGCGCGCCAAGCCGCAGCACGGCCGCCATCGATGCCCGGGCCGCCTGAACGGCCAGTTCCGGATCGGCGGCGACGGTTGGAACATGGCGGGTCAGGTAGAGCGCCGTGCCGGTGGCGATCTGGACGTCTTCGACATGCCGCTCCAGATAGGCGATCAGCAGCGGCCCCTCCCGCGGATGTCCTTTCAGCACGTTGCGGGCGAGGTTGCGGGCGACTTCCGTGGCCTGTCCAGTGGGGGCGCGGTCGAGCGTGAAGGCGAGCAGCGACGCCAGGACGTCGGGTGGCAGCGACGGCAGCAGTTTGTCGTTGAGCAGCCTGCTCCAATGGAGATCGACGGCATGCGGCGGTGCGGCCTCGAGCGCCGCGTTCAGCGCGGCCAGCGCCGCCTCGGCCCGTCCCGCGGCCAGCGCTTCGCGGGCGGCGGCGAAGGCCGTGTTCAAGGCGTCGTTGGCGGCGCGATCGGCCTGGCGCGCCGTCGCCAACTGCTCCGCCGCGCCGGGAACCTGTTCGCGGACGTCCTGCTCCAGCAGGGCGAGTTGGACGGCGCGGGCCTCGGCATGGGCTTTGCCGTAGCGCGCCAGAAAGCGCCGGCAGGCGGCGCGCCAGGCGGCGGAGTCGGCGCCGGCGGCGGGGGCGGCGCGCTGGAGGAACTGCCAGAGGTAGACGCGGCTGTTGACGTTGCTGCCGCAGGCATAGGCCGCGCGCTCCGCCAGGCGCAGCGTCTCGTCGGCGGAAAGCCCGAGGCCGGCGAGATAGTTGCGCGTGCCGGAAATCAGATGCGCGTGATGCCTGATCCGCACGCTGTGAACGTCAAAGGCGGCGCGGCGGGCGGCGGGGGGGACGTTGGTGTTGTTCACCGCGCGCCCGAGGTGCGCCAGCGCCCGCGGATGGAGGCTGACGTCGTTCGGATAACGGTCCAGATAGGCGGCGACAGCGGCGGGCAGTTCCTCCCAGGCCGCGCGGCGCACGAGGTCGTCGATGAAGAAAAGTTC